>LXQK01000134.1:0-7084 GCA_001683905.1 Marivirga sp. ANT-B6 | reverse complement strand
GCAAAAGGAAAATAATGATCTATATAAAATGTATGAAAAGCTGGCTGCTGGCAATGCACCAGCTGTAAAATTTGTAGGAAGGCTCGCCACCTATAAATACTACAATATGGATCAGGTAGTAGCCCAGGCATTAGGTACGTATAAAAAGATATCTTCCAGTAATATAAACGGAAATTTTGGAATTAAAAGACCGCAGTTTACCCATTGAAATTTGGGGAGGTATAGAGTGTACCATCAACAGAGTGCAAGGTCAGTACTTCGATCAAATGGCCAGGAGTGGACATACCGAGCGGGATGATGACCTTGCACTTTTTGCAGACCTCGGCCTGCGAAAGATGCGCTACCCGGTATTATGGGAAAAGGTAGTTACTGCTCTCGACGAAGCGCCTGACTGGTCGTGGCCTGATGAGCGACTTGGAAAGTTGAAGGCCTTGCATATAACACCTATTGTGGGACTCTTACACCATGGTAGCGGCCCCACGTTCACCAATTTGCTTGACCCTGCCTTTCCTGATCTTTTTGCTGCCTATGCCCGGCAGGTAGCAATGCGCTATCCCTGGATAAAATACTATACACCCATTAATGAGCCATTAACAACTGCAAGGTTCAGCGCCCTATATGGCCATTGGTATCCGCACAAAAAAGATGATTTATCTTTTTCAAAAGCCATTATCAACCAGGTATCAGCCATTAAGAAAGCTATGGTGGCGATCAGGGAAATTAACCCTGATGCTCAGCTGGTGCAGACCGAGGATCTTGGCAAGACCCATAGCACCAAAGTGCTGTCGTATCAGGCAAAATTTGAAAATGAGAGGCGATGGCTTACTTTCGACCTGCTATACGGGAAAGTAACGCCTACGCATAGGATGTGGCGCTACTTTTTGTGGGCCGGCATTGAAGAAAGCGAGCTTGCCTCCATGATGCATGCCCCTTGTCCACCAGATATCATTGGCATTAATCATTATCTTTCCAGTGAGCGGTACCTGGACAATCGCACCCTTCGCTACCCCGCCCATTTGCGTGGAGGGAATGGTAAGCACCGCTACGCTGACATAGAAGCTGTAAGAGTAGGGCCACTGGAACCAGCAGGTTATTATAATCTTTTGAAAGAAACGTGCCAGCGGTATGAGGCGCCGGTTGCCATTACTGAAGTACATATGGGTGGTACCAGAGAAGAGCAATTGCGCTGGTTTTATGAGGCTTATCAGGCGGCCTCGATCTTGAGACAGGAAGGTTTTAAAATAGAAGCGATTACTGCCTGGGCAATTCTGGGGCTATATGACTGGAACGCTTTGGTGATGCATGAGCGGAATTTTTATGAAAGCGGCCTTTTCGATGTGCGCGGGGATTTACCACGTCCAACTGCTATTGCCCGCCTTGTGAAGGCTTTGATCCAGGGAGAAACCGGAGGTGATGCTATCTCACCATTAACTAAACTTCCGGGCTGGTGGCGTCGGGCCGAGCGCGTGATGGTCGTGCAGCCTAAGAAGGAAAATATGCTAAAACCTATTGATTATGGCACCAATAGTGAGATTGCTCCTGTCTTAATAACAGGAGCTTCCGGCACCTTGGGAAGGGCCTTCGCCCGCATCTGCCAGGTAAGGGGAATTCCTTACCGGCTTCTAGGGAGGCAAGACCTGGATATTGCCAATCCAGTGATCGCCGAAAAAGTGATCAGCGCCCTTAGACCGTGGGCGGTCATTAATACAGCGGGTTATGTAAAGGTAGACCTGGCAGAATCTGATGTACAAAGATGTTACCGTGAAAATACGCACGGACCCGCCATCTTGTCCGCTATTTGTGCTGAAAAAGGAATTCAATTTATTTCCTTCTCCTCGGACCTTGTATTTGATGGCAAGCAAACAAGCCCCTACCTCGAAGACCATCCACTGGCGCCATTGGGCGTTTATGGACTCTCCAAAAGAGACGCTGAAAATGATGTATTACTTCGAAACCCGAAGGCATTGATCATCAGAACGAGTGCATTCTTCGGGCCCTGGGACGACCATAATTTTGTTATTCAGGCTATACGGGCAGCGGAAAGAAAAGAACCATTTTATGCCGCCAACGACCAGTGTATCTCTCCTACTTATGTGCCAGACCTGGTGAATATCTGCCTGGACTTGCTCATTGACGGGGAGCGTGGCATTTGGAATATCGCCAACCAGGGTGAACTGACCTGGGCGGAGCTAGCCCAAAAATCGGTTGCTATAGCGGGGTTAGAAACCAGCTATGTTGTACCCCTGCCTACGAAGAAAATGAATTTTATCGCCCGAAGGCCTACCTATAGTGCCTTAGGCAGTAAAAGAGGCACATTGCTGCCTCCTCTGGAAGAGTCGCTCGATAAGTTTAAACAACTCCTGTCTTCCCGGTAAATTTACATATATGAATTTAAATGCAGGGAGAGCGATATTTGACTGATTTTAGGTGTCACAGAAGCATATTTTTTTATCTATAAGTTAGTTGACTTTATTTTTTGTATTAATTATCACTTAATTGTCGATAATAGATTAATTCAATTTTTATGAAATCGTAAAAGTCTTAGGTAGTCAATTTTCAATAAAAACTAAGGTTAATGCATATCGATTCTATTTATTTTCTTTTGTCTTGATACAAAAGAAACAAAAAATCAAGACAAAAAGATACTTCCACGCTTCAAAACCAGCCCCCCCCTCATTTTTGTCGACCAGCCCGCACGCTTCAAGCAAACATAGTCAGATTCATTAACTTCATGCTTTTTGTAAAAGGTGTACAATTCTTTAGATTTCTAAATTGTACGTAAATTACTTATATTAAATTTGACGGGTAAAATTTGCCCGTAATGCTAACTACGAACCAAGAATATTATGAGATTCACTCCAACTTAAATTAAATACAACTTTTTGTATTAAAAAATTTGAACCTATAGTACCTAACAATATGTATTTTTGATTTTTAACATTTGGGTGTCCCAGCCAGTAAAAGAGGCACTTTGCTGCCTCCGCTGGAAGAGTCGCTCGATAAGTTTCAACAACTGATCATGTACCGCTAAGCTGATTACGGATGGTGCAATATGATGGCTACAGCATAAGAAATAACTGATAACACAAATCCATACATAACGATCGTGCAGGAGATTCTTAGCAACTTATACTTTTTTCCAAGCACCTTTCCAAGAAAGTATATATCATGGATCATATTACTATCTGCCTGCGTCCCTCAAACCTTTCTATCTTGATGGCGCCTTCTACCCATCCGATATCAAACACAAGTACTTTTACAGGCTGATGCCATTCTTTCCTGAAGTTTTTCCCCAGCACAAACGCAGTTAGCCCGCTGGCGTCATATTGTTCACTCACCGCAAACCGCACCGTACTATCCGGATAATCAACTTCTTCAGGCAATGTAGCTATAGTTTAAGGCTTGAAGGGCTTGTCAGATAATTGCTTTTTGTATACCAGTGTTCCGGTATCAGTGGTTCCGTCCGGAATATAGAACTCAAGCCAAACGCTTCCGTTGCGGAAGTATTTAAGCTGTCCAAAACCATGATGCGATAAAGCGAAGGCATCATCTACTTTGCTCACAGGGGTTTCTTTGGAACCCGAACCACTCACCACATAATGCACACTATCCTTAAAAAAATATTGCAGCGCATGCTCGTGACCTGCCGCATGCACAATATCCGAATGCGATTTAAATACCTCCATGAGGCATTTGCGCATTTGCTGGTACTTAGGATTAGGAATATCCTGAATATCGCCAAAAAACCTTCGGTATAATGGGTATAAAGATCCTACCACAGGCAATGGAAAATATAGGTAATTATTTAAGTTTGTCAGCGGAAAAATATGATCCTTCCACGTGCTATGTCCCATATGGCTGCCAGCACTATACATCGGATGGTGACTCACCACAACAACTTTTTTATGCTTGTTCCTATCGAGGACATCGTGAAGCTGTATAAGCACCTCGCTCCAATCGGCTACCTGGCAATCTGAGGTTTCGTCAGGCTTGTCCCAGGGATGCAAAAACCATTGCGTATCGATCACAACCAGGGTAATGCTGTCGTTTAAATTAACTTCAACTGGTCCTGGGCAGCCCATATCAGGAAGAAAAGTGTTACCATTTTGCAGGTATTCTTCCACGAACCTTTCCTGGATTTTTACTTTCTCCCATCCCCGGCGACCTCCCCTATCCCAGTCATGATTTCCTGGAATAAAAAAAACTTCTCCCCTATAGCTTTCCAGCGCTTTCAGTTGAGCTACCAGCTTACTTTCCGAAAAAAGCCGGTCTTTCGCTCCTAGCCCAGGCAGGCCCGCCGGATAAATATTGTCACCCAAAAACACCACGCTACTATTCTCACCGGCTAATTGCAAGTAATGTCTCAGTAAGAGAAGGTTGTCATCCTTCCCCTTCAGTTGAGGTTCGCCGGCATCACCAACGAGCAGAAGCGTATAGAAAGGAGCTTCAACGGGAAGTGCATTCTCCTGGGCATGTGACGGAAAGGCAGCAATTAAAAGGCAATAAAAAAAAATGGAGCGCATATACATAGCACTCATAATAACTGCCATCCAATTTTTAATTGAGCAATACTTTTTTTGCACCTGTACCCAACACGTAGAGCAATGAGCCGTGCCGCCACACGCATGAACATGCGGTATGGCTCCTTTTAAAGATGCCTCTAAAATTGTCTCCCCGGAGGCTACATGAAGATAAATATTATCAGGCAATGCGTGAAGTTGACTCATAAACCACTCTATTATAATACGAATTTTGCTCGGGGCGTCCGGGCGGGCTCTCTGCTACAATTACGAGCTCCCCCGCACGCCTTCCCCTATCGTGATTTTCGCGCCGATCCCTGACGCAAATTCAATATTACAAAATTAAATAATGTGATGCCGGTGCCATTCAGGCGGCAAAAAATAGAAATCATAAGATTCAATACATCTCAAGAATGATGATTCAAGGGATCTAAAGCTTTAGCATAGTACTACCTTTACAAAAAAACTGTGATAGAAAGATATTTCTTCCTATCACAATAGATAGCTAGTACTTACTGAAATTTAAGCCTCCTGATGTTGTTCCTTCCCAACTAAAAATTGGGCGGTAATTTTAGCAACCCGTTTTCCCTGTAATCGGGCAGCAGTTTTGGCGATATCATCGGGGTCGAGTTCTCCATTGTTACTGGTAAATGATGCGCCATACGGGTTTCCGGATTCAAATTGGCTGCCTTCTGTATAGCCAGGAGCAACTATGATAGAACCCCAATGGTAGAACACATTGTTGATAGCCAAAATGGTAGATTCTTGCCCGCCATGCTTGGTAGCGGCACTGGTAAAGGCAGAGCCAATTTTATTGGCAAGTTTTCCTTCTCCCCATAATGGGCCTGTGCTGTCCAAAAATTGTTTGAGTTGGGCGGAGGGTAAGCCATATCGGGTAGGTGTGCCTAATATTACTGCATCTGCCCATTCAAGATCATCAAGGGTAGCTTCCTTTATATTTTGCGTTTCTATCTTATGCGCAGCCCAGTCTTTATTGGAATCTATTGCCTCCTGCGGGGCAAGCTCCTTGACTTTGCGTAATTTCACTTCTGCACCTGCGTTTTTGGCGCCTTCTTCAACCGATTTGGCAAGTTGATAGGTAGTACCTGTGGCACTGTAATAAATGATTGCGATTTTCGTAGCCATGGTATATTTTCATTTAAATGTAAATAGTTTTATAACTAGCAGAATCGGTAAATGTTTGTACATATATCCCGCGCAGGTTACCAGTTCTTACGCATCACATAATCGTTCATCCAATAAGGGCCAATGGGAATATCCTCCTCATACGCAATATAAAAACCCATTTTCTCATAGAAATACCGCGCCCGGTTATGGCGATTGACATTTAGCTCCAGGATGTTTTTTCCAGACTTCTCTACGGCATCGATTACCGACAAGATCAGGATCTTTCCATACCCCTTTCCCTGAGATTCAGGGAGATTATAGATCTTATGCAGCTTAAAAGTTTCTTCATCTTCCCGGCGAGGGCTATACGCAGCGAACCCCCTGGCTACCCCAGCCTCTTCCAGCAGGATAAATTGCTGTTCGCCGCTTTCGATCAGGCTTGTGAGGGTCTCATGCCCATAGACCGCGTCAAGCATATACCGCATCTGCTCAGGCGAAAGAATATCCCTATAGGCATCCTGCCACGTAATTTCAGCGATCTGGTGGATGACGGGAACATCCATCGGCGTCGCGTTTCTAATGGTGTAAGACATTATGGGCTATTGTTTGTGCCAAGATAATAGATATATTTCAAATAGGTTGGTGCACATTTTAAATTAGTGCACGCTTACTTTCATATGACGCCGCGGTATTTATCTTACTGAAAAATACATACCCGAGTTACTGTTTTGAAAATAGTCCATTCCATGGTAATATTGTATACCATAACTATCCAAAAAACGATGAATTTTCATACCCGCAAGTGGATCAAACCAGAAGACCTGAACCCCAATGGTAGCTTGTTTGGTGGCAGCCTCTTGAAGTGGATTGATGAAGAGGCAGCCATCTACGCCATTATTCAGCTCGATAATCAAAAAGTGGTGACGAAATATATCTCAGAGATAAATTTTGTTAGCTCGGCCATTCAGGGAGATATCATTGAAATGGGTATGGAAGTAGTAGCGTTCGGCAGAACATCGCTTACCCTTCGCTGCCATGTACGCAATAAGATCACGCGAATGTCTATATTAAGTATCGAAAAGCTGGTATTTGTAAATCTGGATCAGGAAGGAGTACCTGCTCCCCATGGTAAGAGAGAAGTGAGCTATATAAAAGACAGATTCGAAGCAGAAAAATAAGCTTGAAAAACTTAGGAACCAATCGCTCATCTTAGTGTCTTTTTAAGTCGGTGCCGATAGATGGCCTTTCAAAGCTATTTCCTGTGGATAGGTCACTCCTTCATCAGGATAAATCTGGGAACCCTAATCGTGCTGACATTAATAAACCGAAATCATTCATCAAAAACATTAACTTAAAGAAAGAATTGTAACGATATAAATTATGAAAAATAAGTATATAGACTTTATTTCCGACAAACATTTTTTAAATTGTGTTGG
>LXQK01000133.1 GCA_001683905.1 Marivirga sp. ANT-B6 | reverse complement strand
CTAAATCTTCCAGCAAATCCTCCAATATTGACTCGTCTTCAATCTTCTTGATTTTCTCTATTAATTTTTCTTTAATTCTCATATTTTAAATATACGGAATTTTTGGCTTGTGTACAACGCAGGAATATGTTGACAACCTTGTCAACATATCTCTTCATTAAGAAAACCTAATCTAAGGGATTTTTTATATTTCTTAAAATATTTGTAGCGACATGGGTACACAAATTTCAGTGATTTTAGGGAACCTATGGCCCAATGGACTCTGAAAGTAGCGCAGGTCTATCCCACATCTAAACAGATAGTGGTCAAGCTATGTCGCAACATATGAGGCGTCAGATTTTTGTAAATTCTTGCTTTCTATGCTCCAGAGTTGATTAGCTTTCAGCGATTCTACTGAGCATTGGCTACCATCCGGTGAATCGAACAGATACTGCAATTATGGTATGCTTGGTAAACCACTATATGCGAGACCAATATGTAAATTGGTGTAATAACTTCACAATGAGCTTTAGCCCACGGCGGGACACTCAATTTTTGCTACATCGTTTATTTTGCTAAACTTTTAAATTTCATCGTCTGATTGTCTGGGAACGTGGGCTGATACATGCTGATGCAATGTATTCCACCACCACCTAAATTGACGGCAAGGGCATCAATCATGGTTACTTTTCGATTGGGAAAAACAGATTGCAAAATTTGAGCAGCCTTTTTATCCTTTAATTTTAGCTCATTTGGCATTCCTTCTCTCCAGCAAGTTTGACCAACCACCACCTTGTCAGAAATAATGAAGTTGAGATAGCTGAGTGCAGCTATGACTTTTACAGTATCTCCGTTAGGAAAAGTACTTCCATCTCTGTAATCAAGTGTTTTAATGTATTCGTACACATAATCACCTGGACTCATTGTCGAAAAAATGGTTCCTGGAAGAGGCATTCGTATAATAGTAAATGGTTTACCATCTTGGTCGGTGGATGTGGACAATATTTGGTAATTCTCCTCAATCCGTTTGTGGTTTTCAAAAGCGATTGGATCGTCAAATTCTGTACTATCTATTTGTGCCAAAAGGATTGTGGAATCATTTACAAAACGAGCGAATTCATCAATATGACCATTTGTAGCAACTACTGTATAAGCTTTACTTCCGTCCAAGGTTTTAATAGGCCCAAGGAAGGTGTGATTATCCTCCACTAAACCTTGCTTTAACCAGATGGTTTTTTTAACACCCAATAGCCTCTTGTATTCACCCTCCATCTCTTTCTTGGTCATGTTTGGATTTCTATTCCCTTCAACCGACTCTGTGGTTATCAATGTCCCTTTCCCATTTACTTCTCTATTTCCACCTTCACTAATCATTGAACTCGAGATCACAGGCAAATTTAAATGTTCCGCAACTCGTACATCGTACATTTCTTCAGTTTTAGTATCGATGTCTAAAGTATCAGCGTAACCCCAAGAATTAAAATTGAAGTCTGCAATGGCCAAGGTGTTTTTATTTGTTTCAACGAATATTGGCCCCATGTCTCTCACCCAAATCTCAAAAGATGGGATTTCCAAAAGTTTAAGTCTTGCCTGTTCCCCAAAACGGTTTTTTAAAGTTTCATTTGCGTGATTAAGAAGTTCTTTGTTCTTACAAGTCACCACAATGTCTATATCTCCGATTAATGCTTCAATTATTGAAAGCGTAACTTTTTCAACGGATTCACTTTCTTTATGATTAGTTGATGGCCATATCAACCAAATTGCATCTTGGGTTTCAAACTCTGCGGGTTGATTTACAACAAATAGATCATCGTTTGTCTGTGGCGATAAGCATGATATGATTAAAAAAGCAAATATAAAGCTGGTAAAAATTGATTTCATATTACCTATTTTAACGATGGATAATGGTCAAGTCTAAGTGTAACGCAGTGTTTGGTGCGATTTGCTATGCGCACCACAAATGTATTAGGGTGAAAAAAACCAAATTTTATATCTTCATGCTACACCTTATGTGGAAAGCCGTTGTTTTCCCTACTCAATCGCATCCAACTAGAATGTATAGTTTTTTCATCTTTCATAAAGATACAAATTAATCTTAATCTCAATGTTCCGATTATTACCCATAAATGAGTTCTATGTAGAATTGTTAGAAAAATAATAGAGGACAAAAGGAGTCAACTGTCATTAAAGCATCTATTTTTTTCGATGGGTAATATTTAAGTCTATTTTGGAGAAACTGATGCAACTTCAGAATTTTTGATTTGATCTTTATGGTCGTTCTCTTTTGATAGTTCATCAAGCGTACAACAAAACTGCGTAATAATAAGATTGTCGCTGTATTGTCTAAAATACTTTAGAATAATCGACTCCTCTTTATTCTTAAGGGATTCAGCTGACATGGGAATTTCTTTTTCTTTTTCTTTTTCGCCATTATAAAATCCATGATTTTCAGGCTGCTTGACCAGTACGTTTTTGATGCCTATTGCATGCTTTTTTTTCACGCTTACGGTATTGGAAACTCCGAATAATACCTCCGGATTTGTCTCAGAGCCAATATTGAAGATGTGGTTTTCTTTTTCATCCCAGTCTAAATTAATACAGCTTATATACAAGCAGCCTTCCCTAATAGTTATGGATTTGCTGCGGTAGCGATGTTTTTCCGTTTCTGTTTCAGCGATTACCTGACCATTACTATCGACTTTTATTACAAAAGGAGCTTTTATGATATTCGGGCTCCCATCAGTCTTTTGGTAGTATAAGTAGTATTGCCCCAGGTAATATTTTTTTAATAGATTATCCGATTTTTGCTTGCCTACGATATTATAGTCGGAAGAAAGCTTTGTGAAGCTAAGGTTATTGCCCGTATTTTTCCAGTTGTCCCATTCATATAGAGGAATATCCAAATAATACAACAAAACATTGAGTTTTTTGTCTTTAGCGTTGCCATCGTGCCAATAGCTCTCCAGTGTTTTACCGCTTATCCAGGTATAAAGTCGATGACTTCTTTGATTACTCAATTTAAAGACAAATTCATCCAGCGACTCTATTTTGAGTTTGAATTTTAGCCTTTCAAATTCATCTTCGCCAAAAAGTAGGAACTCATCTAAAATTTCAGATTCTTCTATTACTTTTTGAGATACATGAATATTGATGGTTCTGGCAATCCAGTTAAATGCTGTTCTCTTGAAGGTGGAAAAGTATGTTT
>LXQK01000132.1:18657-21611 GCA_001683905.1 Marivirga sp. ANT-B6 | reverse complement strand
GGATGAAAACGACCAATTAGTTACGAAACTTATCGAAACCGTTGCTGGCCGGGTACTGTTTAACCAGCACGTTCCTGAAGAAGTGGGATATGTGAATGAATTGTTGACAAAGAAGAAATTGCAACAAATAATCTCCATGGTATTTAAAATATCAGGAATGGCAAGAACTGCCCACTTCCTTGATGATATCAAAGAACTAGGTTTCCAGTCAGCCTACAAAGGTGGATTGTCAATGGGACTTGGCGACGTGAAGATACCTGATGCCAAGGAAAGGTTGGTAAAACAGGCCAAAGAAGAAGTAGATGTCGTTTGGAATAACTATCTCATGGGTCTGATCACCGACAATGAGCGTTACAACCAGGTAATTGATATCTGGACAAGGATCAATTCTCAGTTGACCAACACATTGATGACACAGTTAGAGGAAGATCAGCAAGGATTCAACTCTATTTATATGATGATGCACTCGGGAGCAAGGGGTTCAAGAGAGCAGATCAGACAACTGGGTGGTATGAGAGGTTTGATGGCCAAGCCACAAAAAAACCTGCAAGGTTCAGTGGGCGAGATCATCGAAAATCCGATCCTATCCAACTTTAAGGAAGGTCTTGATGTAATTGAGTACTTCATTTCTACACACGGGGCAAGGAAAGGTCTGGCAGATACTGCTTTGAAGACAGCCGATGCGGGTTATCTGACAAGAAGGTTGGTAGACGTAGCACAAGATGTTGTTGTGAACGAAGAGGATTGCGGAACTTTGAGAGGGCTGATCGTAACGTCATTAAAAGACAATGAAGAGGTTGTTGAATCACTATCTGAAAGAATTTTGGGTAGAGTTTCAGTACACGATATATATGATCCTATTTCTGAAGAGCTCATTGTTTCCTCCGGAGAAGAAATCATTGAATCTGTTGCGCAGAAAATTGAAGATTCAAGTATCGACGAAGTTGAAATTCGCTCTGTATTAACATGCGAAACCAAACAAGGTATTTGTGGGAAATGCTACGGAAGAAATCTTTCCAGTGGTAAGATGGTCCAAAAAGGTGAAGCGGTTGGTGTAATTGCAGCACAATCTATTGGGGAGCCAGGTACACAGCTTACTTTGAGAACGTTCCACGTAGGTGGTACCGCATCAAACATTGCTGTAGAAGCTACCATTCCTGCGAAATTCGACGGAACGATTCAATTTGAAGAGCTTAGATCAATCGTAACGACCAACAACGACAATGAGAAAGTGGAAGTAGTGATGGGTAGATCTGGTGAGATCAAGATTGTAGATCCTAAGGGTAAAGTATTGGCGAGCAATCACGTTCCTTACGGCGCTTTCTTAAAAGTAAAAGAGGGAGATAAAGTGGCTAAAGGCGATATGCTTTGTTTCTGGGATCCATACAATGCGGTAATCATGTCTGAGTTCGATGGAACGATTGAGTTTGAAGCCATAGAAGAAGGAATTACCTTCCGTGAGGAGTCAGATGAGCAAACAGGACACAGAGAAAAGGTTATTGTTGATACAAAAGATAAAGCTAAAAACCCTTCAATCATCGTAAACCCGAAAGGGGGAGGAGAGCCTAAAGGATATAACATTCCGGTTGGAGCCCACTTAGCGGTAAACAATAGCGACAAGATTAAATCTGGCCAGATACTGGCAAAAATCCCAAGAACAATGGGTAAATCCAGAGATATTACAGGAGGTCTACCACGTGTAACAGAACTTTTCGAAGCGCGTAACCCTAGTAATCCTGCGGTAGTAAGTGAGATTGATGGTGTAGTAACGTATGGTGGTATAAAGCGTGGTAACCGGGAAATTTTCATTGAATCTAAAGATGGTGTGAAGAAAAGATACCTGGTATCTCTATCCAAGCACATCCTGGTTCAGGATAATGACTTTGTGAGAGCTGGATATCCACTTTCTGATGGTGCCATTACACCTGCTGATATTTTGTCTATTAAAGGACCTACTGCAGTACAGGAATACCTGGTAAATGAAATTCAGGAAGTATATCGTCTGCAGGGTGTGAAGATCAATGATAAGCACATCGAGACGATCGTAAGTCAAATGATGCAGAAAGTTGAGATTATCGAGGCCGGAGATACGAGTTTCTTACCTGGTCAGGTAGTAGACAAATTCCTGTTCAGGGAAGAAAATGACTCCATTCTAGATAAGAAAGTAGTGATGGAATCGGGCGATTCAGAAAACCTGAAGCCGGGACAAATCATCACTTCCAGAAGGTTAAGAGATGAAAATTCCAGCCTGAAAAGACGAGACCTTAAGTTGGCTGATGTGAGAGATGCAGAACCTGCCGTTTCCCGACCGACGCTACAGGGTATCACCCAGGCGTCATTAGGAACAGAAAGCTTTATATCTGCTGCATCATTCCAGGAAACCACCAAGGTTTTGAGTGAAGCATCAATTCGTGGTAAATCTGACAGACTGATAGGTTTGAAAGAGAATGTGATCGTAGGACACCTTATCCCAGCCGGTACAGGCTTAAGAGAATACGCAAATAATATTGTAGGATCTCAGGAGGAATACGATTCATTGGTGGCCTCAAAAGAAGAATTTAATAAAAGAAGAGAGCTCCAAGCAAAATAAGAGATCATGTCAGAGGAAAATAAAGGCAAAAAACCACCGGTAAACCAGATCAACATAGAGCTTTCAGAAGATATTGCTGAAGGTGTATATGCGAACCTGGCGATGATAGCACATTCCAATAGTGAATTCGTCATTGATTTTATCAGGTTAATGCCCGGAGTTCCAAAAGCAAAAGTAAAAGCAAGGATTGTTATTACACCAGAACATGCCGTCAGGTTATTAAATGCGCTGAGCGATAACATCGAAAAGTATGAGGATAATTTCGGGCCCATCAAGAGAACTGATGAGGCCCCGAAGTTCCCCATTAACTTTGGTGGCACAATTGGTGAAGCTTAAATTTTACAAATAATTAAGCTTTTAATTT
>LXQK01000132.1:5937-18567 GCA_001683905.1 Marivirga sp. ANT-B6 | reverse complement strand
TTAAGCTTTTAATTTTGCTAAATTATATAGATTCTCTACCTTTGCATTCCAATTTTCATTTGAACACAAAGAAAAATTAATATAAATTAATATAAATGCCTACTATACAACAGTTAGTTAGAAAGGGTAGAAAAGCCCTCACTACTAAATCTAAGTCTCCCGCTTTGGATTCTTGTCCACAAAGGAGAGGCGTTTGCACAAGGGTTTATACCACCACACCTAAGAAGCCAAATTCTGCTATGCGTAAAGTAGCCAGGGTAAGGTTAACCAACGGTAAGGAAGTAAACGCTTACATTCCAGGTGAAGGTCACAATCTTCAGGAACACTCGATTGTACTCATAAGAGGTGGAAGAGTAAAAGATTTACCAGGAGTTCGATACCACATCATACGTGGTGCCCTCGATACTGCTGGCGTTAGTGGAAGGCTTCAAGGAAGATCAAAATATGGCGCTAAGCGGCCAAAAGCAACTAAATCAGGAAAATAACAAATGAGAAAAGCTAAACCAAAGAAGAGATATATTCTTCCAGATCCCAAGTTTCAGGATACGTTGGTAACGAAATTCGTGAACTATTTAATGGAAGATGGAAAGAAGAGTATTGCCTATTCTATTTTTTATGACGCCATTGAGCTTGTAGAAAAAAGATCCAGCGAGAATGGTCTTGATACTT
This sequence comes from Marivirga sp. ANT-B6, assembly GCA_001683905.1. GTDB lineage: Bacteria > Bacteroidota > Bacteroidia > Cytophagales > Cyclobacteriaceae > ANT-B6. Next base: position 17,898 of record LXQK01000132.1, on the reverse strand, counting down.
GGAGAAAGGCATTAAATAATATTATGCCATCTGTTGAGGTAAAGAGTAGGAGAGTGGGAGGAGCTACGTTTCAGGTGCCTATGGAAGTAAGGCCTGAAAGAAAAGTTTCTTTAGGGATAAAATGGATGATCAAATACGCTCGTACGCGTGGTGAAAAAACCATGAAAGAGCGATTAGCTGGTGAAATTATTGCCGGTGCAAAAGGCGAAGGTGCTGCCATTAAGAAGAAAGATGATACGCACAGGATGGCTGATGCAAACAAAGCATTTTCACATTTTAGATTTTAATGTATAATGGCTAAAAAAGACTTAAGATATCTTAGGAATATTGGTATCATGGCGCACATCGATGCCGGAAAGACCACGACCTCCGAAAGAATATTATATTATACTGGTTTAACACATAAAATTGGTGAAGTTCACGACGGCGGTGCAGTAATGGACTGGATGGAGCAGGAGCAGGAGCGTGGTATCACCATTACTTCGGCTGCTACAACTACATTTTGGAAATACCCTACAACACAAGGTCAGGTCAATGACAATACCAACGATTATAAAATTAACCTGATAGACACTCCAGGTCACGTTGACTTTACAGTAGAGGTTGAAAGATCACTACGTGTACTAGACGGAGCTGTAGCGCTATTTGACGCAGTTTCTGGCGTTGAACCTCAGTCTGAAACAGTTTGGAGACAAGCTGATAAATATAAAGTACCAAGAATTTGTTTCATCAACAAGATGGACAGAGCTGGTGCTGACTTTTTTAAAGCTGTAAATGAAATTAAAGAAAAATTAGGCGCAAACCCTGTTCCTTTGCAAGTTCCGATTGGTGCCGAAGAGACTTTTAAGGGTGTCGTTGATTTAATTACTAACCAAGCGATCATCTGGAATGAAGATGACATGGGGATGACTTATAAGGTGGTAGATATTCCCGCCGATTTGCAGGAAACTGTAGATGAGTGGAGACAGAAGTTGATAGAAAGTGTAGCTGAGTATGATGACGCGTTATTAGAGAAATTCTTTGATGATCCGGATTCAATCAGTAAAGAAGAAATCATGGCAGCGATTAGAAAAGCGGTTATTGATATGTCTTTCTCTCCTGTACTTTGTGGCTCTGCTTTCAAAAATAAAGGTGTACAGGCGGTACTTGATGCCGTTTGCTCTTACTTACCGTCTCCTTTGGATATGCCTCCTGTGATGGGAATGAATCCTTATACAGAAAAGGAAGAAGTTAGAAAGCCTAGTGTCGATGAACCATTTGCCGCATTAGCTTTTAAGATTGCAACAGATCCATTTGTGGGTAGGTTGGCATTCTTCAGGGTTTATTCTGGTTCCTTGGATGCTGGCTCTTATGTTCATAACATGAGGACAGACAAAAAGGAAAGAATTTCCCGCCTGATGCAAATGCACTCAAACAAGCAAAACCCTATTGATAGGGTAGAAGCTGGTGATATTGCTGCAGGCGTAGGTTTCAAAGATATTAAGACTGGCGATACCCTGGTGAATGAGAAACATCAGATTGTCCTTGAGTCGATGAGTTTCCCTGAGCCTGTAATTGGTTACGCTATAGAGCCAAAAACTCAAGCGGATGTTGATAAGTTGGGTATGGCTATCTCTAAATTAGTAGAGGAAGATCCTACGTTACACGTCAACACCGACCAGGAAACTGGTCAAACGATCCTAAGAGGGATGGGCGAACTTCACCTTGAAATTATTATTGACAGGTTAAGACGAGAATTCAAAGTAGAGATCAACCAGGGTGCTCCGCAGGTTGCCTATAAAGAAACCATCACAAAAACAATTGAGCATAAAGAGGTTTATAAGAAACAATCTGGAGGTAGAGGTAAATTCGCCGATATAGTTTTCGAAATCGGACCACGCGAAGATGATAAGACAGGTTTGGAATTTGTAAACGCTGTTGTTGGTGGTGTAATTCCTAAAGAATTTATTCCTGCTATACAGAAAGGTTTTGAGCAGTCTATGAAAAATGGACCCCTTGCCGGGTATCCGATTGAAGCCATGCGTGTCAAAGTTTTCCATGGTTCATACCATGATGTCGATTCAGACGCATTGTCTTTTGAGCTTGCTGCAAGAATAGGTTTCAAAGAAGCTGCAAAAAAATGTACTCCAATTATATTAGAGCCTATCATGTCCGTAGAAGTTGTTTCTCCTGATGAATATACAGGTCCTGTAACAGGCGACTTGAACAAGCGCAGGGGTTTAATGAAAGGGATGGATACCAAAGGTGGTGCCCAGGTGATCAAAGCCGATGTGCCTCTTTCCGAACTTTTCGGATATGTTACTGACCTTAGAACAATTTCTTCAGGTCGTGCATCAGCGTCATTGACTTTCTCTCATTACGATCCGGTACCGAATAACTTAGCAGAAACAATTATTGCCAAAGTAAAAGGTGCTAGTGTCAAATAAGTAAATTATGAACCAGAAAATAAGAATCAAACTAAAATCTTACGACCACAACCTGGTAGATAAGTCTTCTGAAAAAATAGTAAGAGCTGTTAAATCTACAGGTGCCATCGTTAGCGGGCCAATTCCCTTGCCTACTGAAAAGGAAAAATTTACTGTATTGAGATCTCCTCACGTAAATAAAAAAGCCAGAGAGCAATTTCAGCTTTGTACCTACAAGCGTTTGGTAGACATTTATTCTAACAGTACTAAAACAGTAGATGCTTTAATGAAACTAGAGCTTCCTAGTGGTGTAGATGTTGAGATAAAGGTTTAACGCATTCAATCGTAGAAATTGAAGAACCAATAAGTTTAATTTATTGGTTCTTTTTTTATGTGAATTAAAGAATATTTTAAATATTATTTTTGGCTGCTAGTAATATTTTACTAACTTTGCAGTCCTTTGTCGAGAATCTGTTGAATTTCGTTCAATAGTTACTGCAAAAATTAAATTTATAAGATAAAATGTCTGGTATAATAGGTAAAAAAATTGGAATGACCAGTATCTTCAGTGCCGATGGACGAAATGTCGCATGCACAGTAGTGGAGGCCGGTCCTTGTGTGATTACACAAGTAAAAACTATGGATACTGACGGGTATAATGCCGTTCAGCTGGGATATGGTGAGAAGAAGGAAAGTAGAACTTCCAAAGCTTTGAACGGTCATTTTGTTAAAGCAAAGACCACTCCTAAGTCTAAAGTTGTAGAATTCAGAGATTTCAGAGTTGAATTCGAAGGTCAGGTAGGATTAGGAAACACCGTAAAGGTAGAAGAGGTATTCAAAGAAGGAGATTTTCTTGATGCCATTGGTAAATCAAAAGGTAAAGGTTTCCAGGGCGTTGTGAAAAGACACGGATTTAGAGGTGTAGGTGATGCTACACACGGCCAGCACAACAGATTAAGAGCTCCAGGTTCTATTGGTGCATGTTCATTTCCTGCAAGAGTATTTAAAGGAATGAGAATGGCAGGTAGAATGGGTGGTGACAGGGTAAAACTTTTAAACCTACGTGTTCTAAAGGTAATGCCAGAGAAAAATTTAATCGTAGTAAGTGGGTCTATACCTGGTGCTAAGAATTCTTACGTAATTTTAGAGAAGTAAAAAATGGAGATTTCTGTTTTAAAAAATAGTGGAGAAGATACCGGCAGAAAAATATCACTATCTGATGCAATATTCAGTATTGAGCCGAACGACCACGCCATATATTTAGATGTGAAACAATATCTTGCCAATCAACGACAAGGTACACATAAGTCTAAAGAAAGAGCTGAAATAGCAGGATCTACAAGAAAGATCAAAAAGCAAAAAGGCACGGGTACAGCAAGAGCGGGAAGTATCAAGTCACCTATCTTTCGAGGTGGTGGTAGGGTATTTGGTCCTAAACCAAGAGACTATAGCTTCAAGTTAAACAAGAAGTTAAAAGTTTTGGCCAGGAAATCAGCAATTGCCTATAAAGTTAAAGATAACAAGCTTACAGTATTAGAAGATTTTTCTTTGGACCTACCAAAAACCAAGGAGTATGTTAAACTTCTAAGCGGCCTTTCTTTAAGTACCAAAAAGACGTTGTTTATCATATCTGACTTGAACGACAACGTGCTGCTTTCTAGCAGAAATATCAAAAATGCCAAAGTTACTACAGCTGATAATATCAACACATACGATCTGATGTATGCTGATACAGTACTTGTTAGTGAAAGTGCAGTGGAGAAAATCGAAAATATTCTAAAATAATATCATGAGTGTTTTAAAAAAACCTATAGTTACTGAGAAGGTCGCGGCGCTAAATGAAAAAGGAAAGTATGGCTTTATCGTTGATGATGACGCCAATAAGATAGAGATCAGGAAAGCCGTAGAGAAGATGTATGGTGTGAATGTGGAGAGTGTAAAAACGCTTCGCTACCAGGGGAAAGTGAAGTCTCGCTATACAAAATCGAGGGTAATCACTGGAAAATCGAAGTCTTACAAAAAGGCAATCGTGCAAGTTGCAGATGGCGAAGTAATTGACTTTTATAGCGGTATATAAAGGAATTTTAATTGTTGGGAAGTAAATAGTTGGGAAACTAAAATGCTTAACAACTTGATAGTATAAATTAAAATGGCAGTAAGAAAATTAAGACCTATAACTCCTGGTCAACGATTCAGGATAGCACCTACTTTCACGGAGATCACCACAGATAAGCCAGAAAAGTCACTTTTGGTTTCTGTAAAGAAGTCTGGTGGTAGAAATAACGATGGCAGGATGACCATGCGCTACATGGGTGGCGGTCACAAGCAGAAAATTAGAATTATCGACTTCAAAAGAAATAAGCACGATATTCCAGCGTCTGTAAAATCTATCGAATATGATCCGATGAGAACTGCAAGGTTGGCTTTGGTGGTGTATGCTGATGGTGAGAAAACTTATATTATCGCTCCGGAAGGATTGCAGGTTGGTCAGACCATCTATGCCGGTAGCACTGTAGCGCCAGAGGTTGGTAATTCACTTCCAATGTCAGTTATTCCTTTAGGAACGATTATACATAATATAGAGTTGAAGCCAGGCCGGGGCGGTGCTTTAGCGAGAAGCGCTGGTACATACGCTCAATTACTAGCCCGGGAAGGGAAATATGTGACGGTTAAGCTGCCTTCAGGAGAAATGAGAATGGTATTAGGTTCTTGCCAGGCTACTATCGGTACAGTATCTAATGCAGACCACATGAACGTGGTATTAGGTAAGGCTGGTAGAAACAGATGGTTAGGAAGAAGACCAAGGGTTAGAGGTGTAGTAATGAATCCAGTGGATCACCCAATGGGTGGTGGTGAAGGGAGATCATCCGGTGGTCATCCAAGATCACGAAATGGTTTATTGGCCAAAGGAAAGAAAACCAGAACGCCTAAAAAATACTCGAATAATTTAATCATCGGTAAGAAGAAGAAATAATGGGACGATCATTAAAAAAAGGACCTTATATAGATTTTAGGTTGGAAAATAAGGTAGAGACCATGGCTGGTTCTGGAAAGAAATCAGTTATCAAAACCTGGTCGAGAAGATCTATGATATCTCCTGATTTCGTAGGCCATACATTTGCAGTACATAACGGTAATAAGTTTATTCCAGTCTATGTAACTGAAAACATGGTAGGTCATAAATTAGGGGAATTTGCACCTACTAGAAATTTTAGAGGTCACGTCGCCAAGAAAGATAAAGGCAAAAGATAATTAGTATATGGAAGCAGTAGCCAGATTGAAAAACGTACCCACCTCACCAAGAAAGATGAGGTTAGTGGCAGATTTGATTAGAGGAAAGAAAGTGAGCAACGCTTTGAGTATCCTTAAATATGATCCAAATCATGGTGCCCCTAAATTAGAGAAGCTGTTATTATCAGCTATCTCCAATTGGCAGTTGAAGAATGAAGATACGAAGTTAGAAGATGCTGATTTGTATATCAAAAGCATATTTGTTGATAGTGGCAGAATATTAAAGAGGCTACGTCCAGCTCCTCAAGGCAGGGCGCATAGAATCAGAAAACGCTCCAATCACGTAACGTTAGTAGTTGATAGTGCTGTTTCTGCAGAATTAGTGCCAGTGGAAGATGACGAAAATTCAGACAATAAAAAATAAATAATGGGACAGAAAGTAAATCCTATTGGTTTTAGATTAGGAATCGTTAAAGGTTGGGATTCTAGCTGGTTTGGCGGTAAAACCTTTGCCGATAAGTTAGTTGAAGATCACAAAATCAGAAAATATGTCGACGCCCGTATACCTAAAGGTGGTGTGGCTAAAGTCGTAATCGAAAGAACTTTAAAACGAATTACGTTAACAATACACACAGCCCGACCGGGTGTGGTGATAGGAAAGGGTGGATCTGAAGTTGATAAAATTAAAGAAGAGCTCAAGAAAATCACCGGTAAAGATGTGCAAATCAACATCTTTGAAATAAAGCGACCGGAATTGGACGCCCGTCTTGTCGGAGAGTCTATTGCGCAGCAGTTGCAAGCCAGAATTTCTTACAGAAGAGCAATGAAGCAGGCCATAGCAGCGGCGATCAGAGTGGGTGCGCAAGGGATAAAAATCAAAGTATCCGGCCGTTTAGGTGGTGCGGAGATGGCAAGAACTGAGCAGTATAAGGAGGGTAGAATTCCTCTGCATACGCTAAGAGCTGATATCGACTATGCTATATCTGAGGCAGCTACCGTATATGGTAAAATAGGTATAAAGGTGTGGATCTTCAAAGGCGAGGTTTTTGGAAAACAGGATCTTGCGCCAAATGCTGAAGCGATAAACAGTAGTAATAATGAAAGTAGTAATGCTCCCGGTGGACGAAGGAAACGCGAAGAGCGACCAGGACAAGGTGGACCGAAAAGGAAAAGAAGATAATACTTTCAACTAAGATTTAAGTAATTTTAAGATGTTACAGCCAAAAAGAACAACATTTAGAAAAAAGCAAAAAGGAAGAGTTAAAGGTATCGCACAGCGCGGTCACACACTTTCTTTTGGATCTTTTGGATTGAAATCATTGGAGCCAGGATGGATAACCAGCCGCCAGATTGAGGCCGCTCGTATTGCCATGACCAGAGCCATGAAAAGAGAAGGCCAGGTATGGATCAGAATATTTCCTGATAAGCCTATAACCAAAAAGCCTGCGGAAGTAAGGATGGGTAAAGGTAAAGGAGCACCTGAATATTGGGTAGCTGTAGTGAAGCCAGGAACAATCATTTTTGAAGCAACAGGTGTAGCCACAGAAACAGCACAGGAGTCGTTGCGTTTGGCGGCTCAGAAATTGCCGTTGAAGACCAAATTTATTGTAAGTAGAGACCACGTAGCGTAAATAGTTTCATGAATCCTGGGATAGGCTGAGAAGCCTCCTAATGCCAGGTGATTCATGCAACGATTTAAAAGCAATATAGGCATATGAAAAATATAGAAATTAAAGCACTCACGCTGGATGAGTTAAATGCAAAGTTGGCTGCTGAAAAGGAAAACATGCAAAAGATTAGATTTGCGCATGCTATTTCCCCTATCGAAAATCCGATGAGAATCAAGGAGTCAAGAAAATTGATAGCCAGACTATCAACAGAATTACGGGCTAAACAACTCGCAAAATAAGTAACATGGAGTCAAGAAATCTTAGAAAAGAAAGAATTGGTAAGGTTGTCAGTAACAAGATGGACAAATCCATTACCATTGCTGTGCAAAGAAGGGTAAAGCACCCGATATATGGCAAGTTTTTGGGTAAAACTACCAAATTAATGGCTCATGATGAAAAGAATGAGTGCACAATTGGCGATACGGTGAAGATTATGGAAACCCGCCCGTTGAGCAAAAGCAAACGTTGGAGATTGATCGAAATAATAGAAAGAGCTAAATAAGATGATACAGCAGGAATCAAGATTAAGTGTAGCGGATAACAGCGGCGCCAAAGAAGTGCTTTGTATTCGCGTATTAGGTGGTACCGGTAAAAGGTATGCATCTATTGGTGACAAGATAGTTGTATCGGTAAAATCTGCCCTTTCTTCTAGTAATCTAAAAAAGGGAACTGTTTCTAAAGCTGTTGTCGTTAGAACAAAGAAAGAAATTCGTAGAAAAGACGGTTCTTATATTCGTTTCGAAGATAATGCGGCTGTTTTGTTAAATGCAAATGATGAGCCTCGTGGAACCCGTATATTCGGACCTGTGGCAAGAGAGTTACGAGAAAAACAATTTATGAAAATTGTTTCTTTAGCCCCGGAAGTTTTATAAAGCATGAATTGATCATGCTGGTAGTGGATCAAAGCTATAGATCCTTTTTGCTGGCAAAGAATTCTATGTGACTCATAAATTATAATTACACAGATGAACACTAATAACCATAAAGTAGGTAAATTTCACATTAAAAAAGGAGATACTGTAAAAGTTATCTCTGGAAACTCGAAGGGTAAAACCGGAACAGTTTTAACGGTAAATACTGAAAAGTACCGTGCTATAGTAGAAGGTACCAACATGATCACCAAGCACGTGAAGCCTTCTGCAACCAGTCCTAATGGTGGTATTGAAAAAAGAGAAGCCTCTATTCATTTGAGCAACCTGATGCTTGTAGATCCTGCCACTGGCGAAGCTACGCGTATTGGTAGAAAAGAAGATGATAAAGGTAAACTTCAGAGATATTCAAAGAAAACCGGAGAGATAATTAAATAATGGCTAATCCAAGATTAAAAGATAAATATTTGAGTGAAATTGTACCTGCTTTAAAGGACAAGTTTCAGTACAAATCAATCATGCAGGTTCCTAAGATTACTAAAATTAGTATCAATAAAGGAATAGGTGCTGCTGTATCAGACAAAAAGCTGGTAGATGTAGGCGTTGAAGAACTTACTACCATCAGCGGTCAGCATGCTGTAGCAACCATCGCTAAAAATTCCATCTCTAACTTTAAGTTAAGAGAAGGAATGCCTATCGGTGCAAGAGTAACTTTGAGAGGAAACAGAATGTACGAGTTCCTTGACAGGCTAATGACTGTTGCTTTGCCTCGAGTACGAGATTTCAGGGGTATCAGTGATAAAGCGTTTGACGGTAGAGGTAACTATACATTGGGTGTAAAAGAACAAATTATATTTCCTGAAATCAGTATTGATAAGGTGAATAAAATTACTGGTATGGACATTACCTTTGTAACTACCGCAAAAACTGACGAAGAAAGTTTAGAACTATTGAAAGCGTTTGGCATGCCATTCGTGAATAAAAACAAGGATAACTAATATGGCTAAAGAATCAATTAAGGCTAGAGAAAGAAAAAGAGAGAGAATGGTAGCTAAATATGCTGCCAAGCGAGCTGAACTTAAGGCAGCTGGTGACTATGAAGGCTTGGATAAACTTCCAAAAGACTCATCGCCAGTAAGACTTCATAACCGTTGTAAGCTTACCGGGAGACCAAGAGGCTACATGAGAAAATTTGGAATCTCCAGGGTTACCTTTCGGGAAATGGCCTTAGAGGGCAAAATTCCTGGAATCACAAAAGCTAGCTGGTAAAAAACTAACTTTTATTTTTATAATTAAAAATAATACGTAATTTTGCAGGCCTTAATTCAAGGGCGCTGTTTATTAAATACATTAAGGAAATGACTGATCCTATTGCCGATTATTTAACCCGACTTCGAAATGCTATTAAAGCAAATCATCGGATCGTGGATATGCCTGCTTCTGGTTTAAAGAAGGAGATCACTAAGGTATTACACGAAAAAGGTTATATCCAGAACTATAAATTCGATGATTCTGGTATACAGGGTACTATTAAGATAGCTTTAAAATACAACCCACAGAGTAAAACCTCTGCCATTGTGAAGTTAGAGCGTATCAGTAAGCCTGGTTTAAGAAAGTATACCAAAGCAGAGACCATGCCACGTGTGCTGAACGGTCTGGGTATTGCAATCCTTTCTACATCGCAGGGTGTAATGACGGATAAGGAGGCCAGGGTAAAAAAAATTGGCGGTGAGGTTTTATGTTATGTATATTAATTGAATAACTAAGAAATGTCAAGAATAGGTAAAAAAGAGATTCAACTTCCTAGTGGTGTTGATCTGCAGATTTCAAAGGATAACCTGGTGACAGTAAAGGGACCTAAAGGTTCTTTGCACCAGGCCGTGGATCCGGATATCAGCATTGCAGTAGAAGATGGGTCTGTTGTTGTAAAAAGACCGACAGAGCAGAAAAGACATAAAGCCCTTCACGGCTTATATCGTTCGTTGTTGAACAATATGATTGTCGGTGTAAGTGAAGGTTATAAGAAGGAGTTGGAGTTGGTAGGTGTAGGTTATAAAGCTTCGGCGCAGGGCAATGTTTTAGAATTGAACTTAGGCTATTCCCACAATATTTTTCTTTCTATTCCGGAAGAAATTTCATTGAAAACTGAAACACCAAAAGGTAAGAATCCTTTGGTAACTTTGGAAGGAATCGATAAACAACTGATTGGCCAAATTGCAGCCAAAATCAAATCTCTACGAAAAGTTGAGCCTTACAAAGGTAAAGGTATTCGATTTGCTGGAGAAGTTGTTAGACGTAAAGCGGGTAAAACAGCATCTAAATAATCTATTTAAATGAAAAATATAAAATCTAGCAGAAGAACAAGGATCAAAAGAGGTATCCGAAACAAAATTAGCGGTACTTCTGACCGACCAAGACTTTCTGTTTTCAAAAGTAACAAGAATATTTACGCGCAGCTTATCGACGATCTTTCAGGTCATACCCTGGCTTCTGCATCTTCTGCTGAGTTGGAAGCTGGCAAAGGTGTTGACGTCGAATTGTCGAAGACCGTAGGGAAGAAATTAGCTGAAAAGGCTGCATCCAGTGGTATAGAATCAATTGTTTTTGATAGAGGTGGATACTTATACCATGGTAAAATAAAAGCTTTAGCAGATGGTGCTAGAGAGGGTGGACTTAAATTTTAATATATAATGTCTCAGAATAATATAAAATCCGTTAAAGCCAGCGAAATTGACCTTAAAGAGCGTGTAGTCGCTATAAAAAGGGTGGCTAAAGTTGTAAAAGGTGGACGTAGATTCAGCTTTTCAGCAATTGTAGTAGTTGGTGATAGCAACGGTGTTGTAGGATACGGATTAGGGAAAGCAAACGAAGTAACGGATGCCATTACCAAAGGCATCGACGACGCAAAAAAGAATTTGGTTAAAGTTCCGGTACTTAACGGTACGGTACCTCATGAAGCGCTTGGTAAATACAGCGGTGGTTTTGTATTGTTAAAGCCTGCCGCAAAAGGTACTGGTGTAATCGCTGGTGGTGCTATGCGTGCGGTGTTAGAGAGTGCTGGCGTACATGACGTACTGGCAAAATCTAAAGGTTCTTCGAATCCTCATAACGTGGTGAAAGCAACATTTGATGCTTTGGCCAATATGAGAGATGCTTATACCGTAGCACAACACAGAGGAGTTTCTATGTCTAAAGTATTTAATGGATAATTCTATGGCAAAGGTAAAAATCACACAAATTGCAAGTACCATCGATCGTCCTGAGCGTCAAAAAAGAACGATTCAAGCTTTAGGTTTAGGAAAGATCAATAGGACGGTTGAAGTTGAATTTACGCCACAGATTGCCGGTATGGTGAACAAAGTGGGTCACTTGGTTTCTGTAAAAGAAGTTTAGTTGCCCCTAGTTTTTCAGGATTAAGCAAACTGATGGTAGAAGGCAATATGCAAAAAAATAAGCGGTAAAATCTTTCGTTTTATTTAAAATGAAATTTTGCCAAGACATAAAAATATCGTAAGCAGATGAAATTGAATACTATAAAGCCTGCTGAGGGCTCTGTAAAAAATAACAAGCGATTGGGTAGAGGAGCCGGTTCTGGCAAAGGCGGCACAGCTGGAAAAGGCCATAAGGGTGCACAATCACGTTCTGGTTATAAATCTAAATCAGGGTTTGAAGGTGGTCAAATGCCATTGCAGCGTAGAGTACCTAAGTTCGGTTTCAAGAGTCCTAATAGAATTGAATTTAAAACCCTCAATTTAGATTCTTTGCAGGAATTAGTAGAGAAGACTA
>LXQK01000132.1:3004-5812 GCA_001683905.1 Marivirga sp. ANT-B6 | reverse complement strand
ATTGTATCAAGCAATGACATTGTTAAAATTCTGGGTAGAGGCACTTTAACCGCTAAGGTAAGTGTTGAAGCACATGCTTTCTCTGCTTCTGCAGCTGAAGCTATTGAAAAATCAGGCGGTAACATCACCAAACTTTAGTAATGAAGAAATTCTTTACAACCATCAGGAATATATTTGCTATTGAAGATCTCAGGATACGAATCATCAATACTTTGTTTTTCCTGATTATTTTCAGATTAGGGTCATTTGTAGTGCTGCCAGGCGTTGATTCTTCAAAACTTGGCGATGCTGAAGGGATCTTTGGACTGTTGGATACCCTTTTAGGTGGTGCATTCAGCAGATCTTCTGTTTTTGCATTAGGCATCATGCCTTATATCTCTGCATCAATTGTTGTACAGCTATTAACAGTAGCTGTTCCTTATTTTCAGAAGTTACAAAAAGACGGAGAATCAGGTCGAAATAAAATCAACCAGATTACGCGTGTTTTAACTATACTCATCACCATTGCTCAGGCTGTTGGTTATTTATCAACAACAATTCCTGCAGAGGCGATATTAATAGATAGAACATTTTTTACCATTTCTTCGGTAATTATCATTACGGCAGGTACAATATTCTGTATGTGGTTGGGTGAAAAAATTACCGACAAGGGTATTGGAAACGGTATATCTATGTTGATTATGATTGGTATCATTGCCAGATTCCCCGGGTCGATAGCTGCTGAGGCAGTGTCACGAGGCATGAGTGGTATGTTACTTTTTATTTTAGAAATCGTTGCTTTGTTCTTTGTAGTGATGGGCGTAGTGATGCTTACCCAGGCGGTAAGAAGAATTCCTGTACAATATGCCAAGCAAGTTGTTGGCAATAAGGTTTATGGTGGTCAAAGACAATACATTCCTCTGAAGGTAAATGCTTCAGGTGTAATGCCGATTATCTTCGCCCAGTCGTTGATGTTCCTTCCGGCTCTTGTAGCAGGTATTTGGAGTGATACAAGCGACATGGCGGCATCGATAGGCAGTACGTTCTCTGACTTTACAACCTGGCAGTATAATTTGGTTTTTGGGTTATTGATTATACTGTTCACGTTCTTTTATACGGCTATTACCGTTAATCCAAACCAGATAGCCGATGATATGAGAAGAAACGGAGGATTTGTACCTGGTATTAAACCTGGTAAACAGACCTCAGAATTTATAGATAACATTCTTACAAAAATAACTTTGCCTGGATCTATCTTCCTGGCGATAGTGGCCATATTGCCTGCTATAGCGAACCTGGCTGGGGTCAGTCGAGACTTCTCTCAGTTCTACGGAGGAACATCGCTACTGATTATGGTCGGTGTTATTCTAGATACTTTGCAGCAGATTGAAAGTTATCTATTGATGCGCCATTATGAAGGTATGATGAAGTCGGGCAGAGTAAAGGGAAGGTCACAAAATGTGGCAGTAGCTACATAGAATGATTTTTTATAAGACAGAAGACGAAGTTGAGATTATAAGGCAGAGTGCTGAGATTTTAGGGAGGGCACATGGTGAAATTGCAAAGTTAGTAGCACCGGGCATTACCACGAAAAAATTAGATGACGTTGCCGAAGCTTTTATTCTTGATCATAAAGCTAGACCTTCTTTTAAAGGTTTCAATGGTTTCCCTTCATCTTTGTGTATCTCCGTCAATGAGAATGTGGTACATGGATTTCCCGGGAAATATGAACTAAAAGACGGGGATATTGTTTCTATTGATTGTGGCGTTTTTTGGAACGGTTTTCATAGCGACTCAGCCTATACGTATCCTGTTGGAAACGTCAATAAAGAGGTTTTGAAACTGCTCGAAGTAACGAAGCAGTCTCTTTATGTTGGCATAGAGCAAGCTGTTTACGGCAAGCGAATTGGCGATGTTGGCCAGGCCATTCAAGACTATGTCGAAGGATTTGGCTATTCGGTGGTGAGAGAGCTTGTAGGGCATGGGTTAGGCCGCGATTTGCATGAGGGGCCTGAGGTTCCTAATTATGGCAAACGGGGAAAGGGTACCAAGTTGAATGAGGGTTTGGTGATTGCCATCGAGCCAATGGTAAACTTAGGCACTAAAAACATTGTGCAGGAAAATGATGGCTGGACTATTAGAACAACCGACCGTGAGCCGTCAGCACATTTTGAGCATACGATAGTGATTTGGAAAGATAAAACAGAAATTTTAACAACGCATAAATATATAGAAGAGGTTTTTAAAATATAATATGGCTAAACAATCATCTATTGAACAAGACGGAACTATTATAGAAGCCTTATCAAACGCGATGTTTAGAGTAGAGTTGGAAAACGGACATCAGGTTATTGCGCATATTTCTGGTAAAATGAGGATGAATTACATCAAGATTTTGCCTGGGGATAAAGTAAAGCTGGAGATGTCGCCATATGATCTTACCAAAGGTAGGATTGTATACAGGTATAAATAAAGGATTTAATAAAGCTAAATATAAATCGAATGAAAGTTAAAGCATCCATTAAAAAACGTAGCGTTGAATGCAAAGTCATTCGCAGAAACGGAAAATTGTACGTTATCAATAAGAAGAATCCAAGATTCAAACAAAGACAAGGATAATTATGGCTAGAATTTCAGGAGTAGATATTCCAGATAATAAAAGAGGTGAAATTGGTTTGACCTATATTTATGGAATAGGACGTAAGTCGTCACAGAAAATCTTAACACAGGCTGGTGTTGATTATGATAAGAAAGTAGGAGAATGGTCTGATGACGAGTCTAATTCCATTAGAACTATTATTACTGAGGGTAATAAAGTAGAAGGTGTTT
>LXQK01000132.1:0-2851 GCA_001683905.1 Marivirga sp. ANT-B6 | reverse complement strand
GGCTGTTACCGGGGTTTGAGACATAGAAAAGGTTTGCCGGTAAGAGGTCAGCATACCAAAAACAATGCTAGGACTAGAAAAGGCAAGCGTAAGACAGTTGCAAATAAAAAGAAGGCTACTAAATAACAAGTAATGATAAAGGCGCTCTTTTTGCTTTGGCATGTGCGTTATAGAAAATATAATTTGCGCTACCGGGTTTTAAACAAGTGTCCTTCAAACGATGATAAATTCCTTAACCAACAGGGATGATCAAGAACAAATACCTGATTACAATATACCAATAATAACATGGCTCAGAAAAGAAAAGATAAAGCTAAAAAAAGAGTAGTTAATGTTGAACCTATAGGACAGGCTCACATCAAAGCTTCTTTTAACAATATTATTATATCCATCACCAATTTATCAGGTCAGGTAATTTCCTGGGCGTCAGCTGGTAAAATGGGATTTAAAGGATCTAAGAAAAACACGCCTTATGCAGCTCAAATGGCAGCAGCCAATTGCGCACAGGCGGCACACGACCTTGGACTAAGAAAAGTAGAGGTGTTTGTAAAAGGACCAGGTGCAGGAAGAGAATCAGCTATCCGTACAATACAAAATACGGGTATTGAAGTTACCATCATTAGAGATGTAACTCCATTGCCGCACAACGGTTGCAGGCCTCCAAAAAGAAGAAGAGTTTAATTACTCTTCAGATTTCGAGAGGTGTTTTTTAAATCCAGATCCAAATTCAAATTAAATTAAAGATTATAAATGGCTAGATATACAGGTCCAAAAACCAAAATTGCCCGTAGGTTTAATGATCCTATCTTTGGTGCCAGCAAAGCACTTGCAAAGAAAAGTTATCCTCCAGGCCAACATGGTAGAGGACGAAGGAAAAAGCAATCGGAATATGCTGTCCAGTTGATGGAAAAGCAAAAAGCTAAATATACCTATGGTGTTTTAGAGCGACAATTCGAGAACTTATTTCACAAAGCACAAAAGAAATCAGGTATTACTGGTGAGATTCTTCTTCAACTACTGGAAGCCAGATTAGATAACACGGTTTATCGACTGGGAATAGCACCAACAAGAAGATCTGCGAGACAATTGGTGTTGCATAAGCATATTGTTGTGAACGGTTCTATTGTTAACATCCCTTCCTATACCCTTAAACCAGGTGAAATGGTTGGTGTGAGAGAAAAATCGAAATCTCTAGAGTTAGTTACAGATAGTCTGGCAGCCAAAGGATCTAAAAGGTCTTCCTGGTTAGAGTGGGATAACTCTGAAATGGTAGGTAAATATTTGAACCCACCACAAAGGGATGAAATTCCTGAAAATATTCAAGAGCAGCTTATTGTCGAGCTTTACTCTAAGTAATTAACAATTCTTTTAATATAATCTATATAATATGTCAATATTAGCATTTCAAATGCCCGAGAAGGTAGTAATGGAAAAAGCTGATGATTTTCACGGTCTTTTTACTTTCAAACCACTTGAAAAAGGATACGGGGTTACCATTGGTAATGCATTAAGAAGGATCTTATTATCTTCATTGGAAGGATATGCAATTACTGGAATTAAAATACCAGGTGTGTTGCACGAATTCTCAACAATTGAGGGTGTTGTAGAAGATGTTTCTGAAATCATTCTTAACCTTAAAATGGTAAGATTCAGAAAAATTACTGAAACAATAGATAACAAAATTAGCATCTCTATCAAAAACCAAAAGGTTTTAAAAGCAGGAGATATCACAAAATTCACCAATTCTTTTGAAATTTTGAATCCTGAACTTGTGATTTGCAATCTCGATGAAAGTGTTGATTTTGAATTGGAAGTGGTTGTTGAAAAAGGCAGAGGGTATTTACCAGCTGAAGAAAACAGAGCCACAGAACAAGTGTTCGGGGTTATTCCGATAGATACTACTTTTACACCGATTAAAAATGTAAAATTTAGTGTTGAAAACACCAGGGTTGAGCAAAAAACAGATTATGAAAAGCTTATCCTGGACATCGAAACTGATGGATCTATTCATCCTGAGGTAGCCCTTAAAGGTGCTGCGAATATTTTGATTCAACATTTCATGCTATTCTCTGATCAGACAATGATCCTTGAAACATCTGAGCCTGGTGAACCAGAAGCGGTAGATGAGGAAATGCTGCACATGAGGAAGTTGTTGAAGACTGCTTTGAATGACCTTGACCTTTCTGTACGTGCATACAACTGCCTGAAAGCAGCTGACGTTCGTTCTTTAGGAGACTTGGTTAGATTAGAAATTTCTGACATGATGAAGTTCAGAAATTTTGGTAAGAAATCTCTTGCTGAACTTGAGCAACTGGTTGTGGAGAAAAATCTTACCTTCGGTATGGATTTAGGTAAGTATAAACTTGATGAAGATTAATAATAATGAGACACGGTAAGAAATTTAATCATCTTGGTAGAACAGCGTCGCACAGAAAGGCTATGCTTTCGAATATGGCTTCTTCTTTGATTTTACACAAAAGAATAAGCACAACAGTAGCGAAAGCCAAAGAATTGCGGAAGTATGTTGAGCCTTTGATTACCAGAGCAAAAGAAGACACAACCCATTCAAGAAGAACAGTGTTCTCCTACCTGACCAACAAGGAGTCTGTAAAGACTTTGTTCGATGAAGTTGCAGGTAAAATCAGTAACAGACCGGGTGGATATACCAGAATCATCAAGACTGGTTCTCGAATTGGTGATAATGCTGATATTTGTATCATAGAACTTGTCGATTACAACGAGGCACTATTGAAAGATACTTCTGCAGACAAGACGAAGACTAGAAGAAGTCGTAGAGGCGGCAAGGCTAAGGCTGACGATGATACTGAAGCGAAAGCTGAAACAGCAGCTA
>LXQK01000131.1:5559-61486 GCA_001683905.1 Marivirga sp. ANT-B6 | reverse complement strand
TCAAAACATGTAATATTTGAAAAATATAATTATCTTAATAATTAACTGAAAATTTACCAAAATGAAAAAATTGTTAACTTTTTCGTTAATATTAATTGTGTTTAGTTCATGTCAGGAGGACCAAAGCTTTTCAGACCTTGAAAAGCAAATTGATGATCCTGTTGTACTTACTGACGATCTTGTTAAGAAGCAAGGCTCAAATATGCGACAAAGTCCATCCTTCGACTGGGAGGATTTAACGACTGAGATTGGTGTTTATGCAAATTCTTATAGTACGACTTTACCATGGTCTCGAAGTGGTCAGGGCGTTTTGCCTGACTTTTACTATAATGACTACAAAAGGCAAGATGGTTGGGAATTTGTCTATAATTACACAGGATATAAGGGGATTGCTGGTCGTGATTATCTTATTTTTTACAATAAATTTTCAGGTAAATTAAAAGTGCTATATTATTTATATTTACCAGTCTCAAACGCCTCAGGATTTTGGAATTTTTGGAAGATAAGTCTTACAAAAAATACAGGCTTATTCAATGGTGTTGGATATTTTACAAAACCTATAAACGTAAGAGAAGATAATGAGTTCTCATGTTCTAGTATAAGCACTAATACACAAGTAAAAGCTATCACTCGTCATTGGAATGGTTTTGATGTGGATTTAGTATTTGATCCAAATATAAGTGATGAACAAATAAGTTTTGCAATTTCAACTTGGGATCAAAGTATAACAGATATTCAAATAGATGGTATTTATCTTGAGGAATCTGAAGGCACAATAGTACAAACTGGTAAAAATAAAGGGGACACTGGATTTGGAAAATTTGTTAAGAGTTCGGTTAAAGGAGCTGGTAAAGACGCCATATCGTGGTTAAAAAATGGATCAACAACAGACAAAAATGATAACAGTAAGCCTATAAAAGTGTCAGGATCCGCCTTATTAACAAGTGTTTTGACGGGAGGTGTAGACACATTTCTTCAAGCTGGTCTTAATTTGGGTTTTGGAAGTTGGCTTTCGAAGAACAACCCATCGAGTCAAGATATTCATCTCACCACAAATGGGGAAATAGATCTGAGCAGCACTTCAACTGGTATCACCGGTAATAATGTATCACCCATTAATGCTGTTTATTTTCCAGGGACACAAGTAACACCCGCAGTAATCGATTTACCTTTTTATAATAAGAAGCTTGGCGTTTGGAATCTCTCAAATGCCCCTAAAGTAAGAGTTCCCGAAAAGATGCTGCATGGGGGAGACAATAATGGTATGGCCATTTATTCACGGAGGGTTACTTTAGATAAAAATTCATTTAGCTTAGTATTTAATGATGACATTTTATCTGAAATAGATCATTATACAGTCGATTATGATTTGGTTTACTACAACGAATTTTTCGATACTTTAAATTTTCAATTTAATCCAAGCCCAGGATCTCGTCGAGTATATGTAGCGGGTGATTTAATATATAAAGACGATAGAAATGAAATTTACAAGAATGTCGAAGAGAAAATTTCAATGCGTGCTAGTAGAAATCATCCATCACCTCTCTTTATTAAAGAAAAGATTATTGCGAAATATGTAGTTAAGGTCACGGTTACCATTTACCCCAATTCTAATTATGATCAAACACCGATTGTGCATATGAGATCATTTTTGCCGACTTATCAACTTTATTAGTTGTAAAGCATTTGAATAAGCATTTTTGAATGGCCATAATAATAATTTCCTGGCTTTTCAAATGCTTTTTTCAGAGGAAGAACCAGATAATTTACCCATGCGGCATGTCTGCATTGAAAATAGAAAACCCTGTGGTATGAAAGCCTTGGTTTGGTATTATCCTCAAGGATTTTATATAATTGCTTCACAAGCTAATATGTTGATTTTCATGGCATGCTAATAATGGAATATGGATCTATAACCGGGTAGATACAACTTTCTCAGCAGGCTGGTCTAAGGTTATTTGTTTTGATATTGATTGCAATTTTCTACGAAAAAAACGCTGATTAAGCTATCATGTAGGCTTTTACGGAGCTAGTATTGTCTCCAATTAATTAAACAATCTGTGACCTAAGTAGTAGAAAAACAGTTGAATATACGCGTAAAGTCCTGTTAATGGATATAAACTAGTGAGTTTAAAAAGTTTTTAATTACCGACCATTGTACGCTTACCTCTGCCCAGTATCACTTCCGCCCAGTATATATATAAGCCATATTGGGCGCTGTTGTTTTGTTCATGTAAAGAGTAGTTTTAAGGCGGCAATCAATAAAACCACTGCCAAAATTCGCCTTAGCAAGGCACTGCTGAAGTAACTAGCCCCAAAATATGAACCTAATAAACCTCCTGCAAATGCAACTGCAATAAAAGGATAGATATTTTGCCCGAGCTGAATGCCTGTATTCGCAGCGCCTGCAAGGCCGGCGCATGAATTTACAGCAATGAAAAGCGCGCTAATACCTGCTGCTTCTTTCATCTTACACCATGCCAATAGTATTAACAGGGGAGTAAGTATGATACCACCGCCTATACCTATTAAGCCCGAAACAAAGCCTATACATCCCCCAATCAGCAAAAGTCCAAACAAGTGTATATCCTTTTGTTGTGGTGATTCCCCGGACTTAAAGCCTGCCAACCTAATGACCACAAATAGTAAGATGATACCCAAGATTCTTTTGTAGAGGGTTGGGTCGAGGTTCACCATACCACCGGCAAAGGCGGCTGGAGTAGAAGCCAGTGCTAGAATGCCGAAGATTCGCCAATTAAAATTGCCATTTCTGAAGTATTGGGCAAAGGCGGTTAATGACACAAAAATGTTGAGGATCAGCGCCGAAGGCTTCATAATCACAGGAGATACCTGAAAGATTGCCATCAGTGCAAGGTAGCCGCTTGCGCCTCCGTGTCCAACAGAAGCATAGGCAAAAGCTACAATAAATAAAAGGATATAGAATATAACAGGCAGATCAGACATCACATGTTGTCTAATGTTGGAAATGGGTAGGCTGTTGTAGAGGATTGAAAGGCCTTGGAGACATCGTTGAATTTCTGCAACTTTTCTATTTCATGGGCAGTGAGGTGAGCGCTTCTGCCAATTTTTCCACCACTCCCTTTACTTACTAGTGGCAGGAGCGACGTTTTGTTCATCGCTTTTACCCTAGCCCGTGCGACCTTATAAGGCATCGCCATCATTCTTGCTGCCTCAGAAATAGATCCGGTCTCATCGATTTCTTGCAGCAGCACCGCCCTGCCTTTCCCCGGCTTTAAGCCGCTTTTTTCTTCCAGCCAGATATTGCCTTTTATCGCCAAGATTGTAATGATTAAATAGGGTATACTGCTACCATCGCCCCTTTATCGTAAAATTGCCCCCCTTCTTCCAATTCGACCAGGCAATTTGTAGCCACAAAAGCATCTAGCTTATATGACTCCTGAGAAGAAAGTACAGTAACCGCCTCACCTTCCATCCGGCCCTTCATAAAGTGCGTTAATCCTACTTTTTTATGCACTGCAGCGGTGAGCCTTCGTCGCACGTGATGCTCAAAAAAATCCCCAACACCTTGCATGCCTTTTATGCACGGCGCTACATATTGGTAAAAGCAGGTAAGCACCGCTGCCGGGTTACCTGGAAGTCCGAACACTAGTGTACTATTTTTTTTGCCACTATATAATGGCTTACCTGGCTTCTGCTTTACCTTGTAAAATATCTTCTGAACGCCTGCTTGTGCCAGCGCATCTTGCACAAAGTCATAATCTCCTACGGATATGCCGCCCGTAATGATCAACATGTCGCATTGCGGAAGAAAGGAATCGATGACGGCTTTAATTTTTGCAGGGTCATCCGCCACAATCTCCATCAGGTGAGGTGTGGTGTATAGATCATGTAGCGCTGCCACCAAAGTGCTGGCATTACTTTCATAAATCTGTCCTCTACGAAGTATGTCTCCCGGCGCGACTAACTCATTTCCGGTGACAATAATGGCTACCCTCGGTTTTGTATACACCTTCACTTTCGGCAACCCTAAACTTGCTAATAATCCTATTACTCCTGGGCTCAGTTTATTCCCAGCAGCGATCACTTTTTCATGTACCGCAGTCTGAGAGGCTTCACGTCTTATGTTCGTACCTTGTACAGCATCCTCCAAAATGGCAATTGCCTTGCCAGCAACTGATACTTTTTCTTGCATGACCACCGTATCAGCTCCCTCGGGGATGGGTGCTCCAGTGAATATTCTGGCTACTTCGCCCGACTGCAAAACGGGTATCTTTGTTTCTCCTGCCTGTATGACATGATCACCAAGGTAAAGGAGCCCCTTCTGGTAGCTATCGAAAGCAAAAGCATATCCATCCATAGCAGCATTGTCGAAGGACGGAACGTTCATAGGTGCATAAATATCTTCTGCCAAAATGCGCTGACTCGCCTCCCTTAAAGCCACCAAGGTACTTTGAGCGGTAGGTAGGTTATGGATCAACAACATCCGGGCTTCTTCTACAGAGATCATAAATTCGAGCGTTATGTTTTATTTGACTCTACGGTGAGAAAAAAGTAAGCTTTTGGCTTAGCCACCGATGTGGATCATACTGCGATTCTGAAGCTTTGCGCTATCTACTGTTTCAAAAGTCTTGTCAAACTGCCCCCCCATTACAGCCTGTTTCATTCCCAGGCATTTTTTTATCACCGGCACAATGTCATCGCCTTTACGTAAGGCGTCCAGGATACTTATTTCTTGTTTTGAAAAAAGGCAGTTTTTCATCTTGCCATCCGCTGTCAGGCGCATCCTGTTACAATCGCCACAAAAGGGTTCGCTCATCGTGGTGATAAAGGCAAAGGTGCCAGCATAGCCGGGAACCTGATACTTTTTGGCAGTAGCATGTTTTTTATCGTCCAGCTTGATAAATGAATATTTTTTTGCTACGGTATCCAGCATGGTTTTGGCAGAAACCACCCTATCCTTCTCCCATTGATTGCCACTGAAGGGCATAAATTCAATAAACCGCACATGTAAAGGCAGGTCTTTGGTCACGGCGACAAAATCCAGGACCTCGTCGTCATTTACGCCTTTCATGGCTACGATATTCAACTTTACATGGAAACCTTCGTCTACCAGCAATAAGATATTCTGCCATACTTTTTGTAAACTATCCCGCCGCGTAATGGCCTTGAATTTATCGGGTTTTAGTGTATCGATGCTTACGTTTAATGAATTAACGCCAGCCTCATGAAATTCCCTGATGTATTGATCTGCAAATAGCCCATTGGTGGTAAGGGTGAGTGCCACAGGGAACTTGTTCAGACGGAGCAAAATATCCTTGAACTCTTTCCGTACCAGCGGTTCACCTCCTGTTAGCCGTATTTTCTTTACGCCCAGCGTGATAAAGGTGTGGGCTATAGCTTCTATTTCTTCAGGCTGCATCAGTTGCGTTTTAGGCATGCAACTGATGTTCTCTTCCGGCATACAATAGGAGCACCGGAAATTGCAACTATCCGTAAGGGAGATTCGGAGGTAATCATGCACTCTCTGAAATGGATCTTGTAGCATAGGCGTTGGAAAAGACCATGGCTGTATATAAACCATCGGCGCGGTGAAAAAATGCTACGCGGTTCGTTGATGAGATTTAGTAGCTCAGGCAATTTATCAAAATGTATAAGAATATACAACTTTGAAAATAATCTTTACCAGATTTACATTTTTTTTTTCGGACTAATGAATGAAAATATGATATTGCTCACTTGTATTCCTTTTTTATATCATGTGTTAGACACGAACATTGGCTTATTTTTGTTATAAATTAAATCCATTACGAGGAATTACAGGTGTAGGTGAGCAATTAAAAATATGAAAAGCATGAAAAGTCTAAGAAATATAGAATCGCGGGAAGACATAAAATTACTAGTGGATACTTTTTATGCCAAAGTGAATAGAGACCCCCTTCTATCGCCGGTATTCAATGATGTCGCAAAGGTACATTGGGAATCACATCTTCCGACGATGTATAATTTCTGGAGTTCTATGCTCTTAGGAGACTTTTCCTATCAAGGAAATCCTTTTCTTAAGCATATCCCATTACCTATAGAAAAGCTACATTTCGATCGGTGGCTTCATTTGTTTGATGAAACCATCCATGAAAATTTTATAGGAGAAAAAGCGGAAGAGGCGAAAAAGCGAGCAGGAAGTATCGCTGCTATGTTTCAGCATAAATTAGCTCATCTAAAACAGTAGCCTGTACGAGCTTCTAATTAACACAATAACCAGTTACAACACCTCATTATCCAATGGTTGCCTCCTGTCAAAGGCGTTGATATTTTGTAAGGTAATCTCCGCAATATTTTGCATCGCATTACTCGTAAAGAAGGCCTGATGGCCAGTGATTAGAACGTTGTTAAACGACAAAAGCCGGGCAAAAACATCATCTTGTATTACCTTATGTGAAAGGTCTTCAAAGAAAAGATCGGCCTCCTCTTCGTATACATCAATTCCCAGATATCCTATTTGTTCGGTCTTTAAAGCATCGATAACGGCTCTGGTGTCAATGAGCCCTCCCCGGCTGGTGTTGATAAGCATCATACCTTTCTTCATTTTTGCGATGGAGTCCGCATCGATCAGGTGATAAGTTTCTGGCGTAAGGGGGCAATGGAGAGAGATAATGTCAGATTGCTGAAAAAGCTGATCGAGCGTTGCCATGGTGATTCCTGAAGCTTCTATCTCTGGGAATGTAGCCTTGTCGAACCCAAGGACGCGGCAGCCAAAACCCTGCATGATCCGCGCTGTGATTAATCCTATTTTGCCTAATCCTATCAGGCCTACAATTTTACCATGAAGGTCAAAGCCCATCAAGCCATTTAAGGCAAAATTACCTTCTTTTACCCGGTTATAGGCTCTGTGTGTTTTCCTGTTCAAGGTGAGCATAAGGGCCAGACTATGTTCTGCAACCGAATAGGGAGAATAGGCGGGTACACGTACAATGCGTATGCCGTATTTTTTACCAGCATCCAGATCTACATTATTGTAGCCTGCACATCGTAAAGCAATTAATTTTACGCCCTGGTGCTTCAAAGCCTCAATAACTTCCCAATTTACCACGTCGTTTACAAAGACGCATACTACTTCGTGGCCACGCGCTAGTACCGCGGTGGCTGGGTTTAGATGTACCTCCAGAAATGTGACGGTAAACCCAAATTTCACATTAGACGCATTAAAAAAATCTCGATCGTAAGACTTTGCGCTAAAAAAAATAATTTTCATTTCTTCTGTGTAAGGAACCAAAAAAATGAGGTTCAAAAGAAGTTACTGCAAAAGTCCGGCAGCCGTTGCCTACGCTAAAACAGCCTCAGCCTTCATAAAAGAAGAAGTGACTTTGGCCGTATGGCCTCAATGTTCTCACGTTCCTTCAGCTGGTAAGGTACCTGTTCCTGATGAAAAAAGGAATCATAATCAAACTTATTATAATATGCCATACACGCCATTATACTATTGTCAGCCTCCTGAAGCGCATGGATCAGGCTATTAATGGAGGTGTCAGAGGGTATTGTTATATGGCATAAGGTACTGCATACCTCGGTGCCGGGACGTTGTATTTATGGATCAGGCCGTCGTCAGTCATGCTTTTTTTTGCGAAAGCTAGGCGGGCTGAAGCTTTTTATCAAAAACTCAAAAAGGTTAAAAAATCAGACTTTTTGTGAAAGGCGAATCCTGGCAGCTAAATACTTACTTTAAAGATGTGAGAAGAACGCAAATTTTTATATTTTTGCATCACTTTTGAATTTTACTTCAATTGGCCCCGTAGTTCAATGGATAGAATAGAAGTTTCCTAAACTTTAGATATGAGTTCGATTCTCGTCGGGGCTACTAAAAGCCGAAAATAAGTATGTATTACAGTTTTTCGGCTTTTTTATTCCCCTTACCTGCCATAGAAAGCGCGATAGCCTCCATCTTAAAAATATATAAACCTTATCGCAAATGATATAAAACTTCATCGTGCCTTTACAGATAGATTTATATAAAGAATGACGAACTTATGGAAACTATTGAAACAACTATACCGAATAAAGGTGTGCACGATAGCCAAATCATTAAGAAGACGCTTCCTGTTACAGGACATCCGCATCATGTGCAGCCAGTGTAGAGTCTATCATGGCTTCGCAGGGCGGCGTTGAGCAGGCTGGTATAAATTATGCCAATCAAACGGCCTGGGTATCGTATGATCCTGATCAAGTAAAGCTTACGAATCTAAAGAAAGCAATTCAATCTACAATTCATCAAGCAGAATCTTTTCTGGGCCTTTATATATAATGTAGGCGGAACACCTATCGCTTCAGAGATTTTATATCCTTTTACAGGTTTTCAGATATACCCGATGATTGCCGGAGCAGCCACGGCGCTAAAGGTCAGTTTCTGTGGTGGGCAATAGCCTCCGCTTAGAAACATTAAAATTGTACTAGAACCTGACGTTAATCATCTTATGAATCCCGGCGTTTACTAAACAATTGAAAGTTAGGGCGGTTATAAAAGTGTAATGACCCACTAAAAATCAACGTTTTACCTCTAAATGCTATAATTATGAACCAAAATAGTGAAATACTTGAAAAATTAGCACTTTGTGCAGCGGCTTGTGAAATGTGTGCCGATGCATGCCTCGATGAGGAAAATGTGAAGATGATGGTGAACTGCATTAGATTAGACAGAGACTGCGCGAAAATTTGTTATACCACTGCCAGCTTTATTGCTTCTAATTCTAATCACGCCCAGCATCTGGTGGATGAGTGCATGGAGATTTGCGGTAAGTGCGCCGAAGAGTGTGCGCAGCATGACCATGACCATTGTCAGCAATGTGCCGAAGCTTGTAGAGATTGCGAGGAGGCATGTAGAAGCTTTTCAGGTGTAAACGCCTAATATACCGGCAGCTCGATGTATGACTGACGCCTTTGCTTTTTCAATACATAAGTGGAGATATGGTTTTTTTACTATAATCTTCTGCTAACCAAGAAGTTTTATAGAATTCTCTTGACATGCTCAAAAAAATTTCTTACCTTAATATTGCATTTCAAACCATAGCTGGTTGAAACATTAAAGCCACTCACTGTTCAAAACAGGAGTGGCTTTAGCCTTTTATCAGGGTTACCTTTCTGTCCTTTCTAAGCCTGATTTTACGATCCTCTTTCTCGGTTTTTTACCGGCTTTTCTACTTGAAAAAAAATATTTTTACGTTTCTTTTATTTGCTACGTCATAATTTTTCTTTAGCTTAAAAGCCGCATTCACTTTTACCCTAATATCACAATCAATGATGAGTATACCGAAGTTATTTTTTTCTTGTTTGGCACTGCTGGCTTTCTCGTTTTCAGCAACGCATGCCCAGCAGGGTTCCGGGCAAACCCTTTCACTGGATGATATGTCCTCCTTTAAAGACCAGGCTGGAAATTGGTTTATTGTCGGTGATGTAGCCATGGACCCAACCATTGACGTACACCCTGAAAAAGCACCCCGACCCGAATCTAAGAGACGGAAAAAGCGCAATGCCCCGGTTCCCCCACAAGCGGTTGCCTATCAGCCAGGCACAGGTATTTTATTGAATATGAATGACGATACCAAAAAGGATCCGCTGATCACCAAATGGGAGCACGGCGACATGGAGCTTTCTTTCGATGTCATGCTCCCCAAGGGATCTAATTCTGGAGTTTATCTACAAGGCCGATATGAAGTGCAGTTAATGGACAGCTGGGATGTTAAAAATGCTAAATTTTCAGATATGGGTGGAATCTATAGAAACTGGGAGCGGGAGGAGGGAAAAAGCTATATGGGAAAGGCACCTCTGGCCAATGCTGCCAAGGCGCCGGGATTATGGCAGCATATGAAAATTGCTTTTCAGGCTCCTCGTTTCAACGATCGCGGGGAAAAGGTTTCCAACGCAAAATTTGTATCTGTGGAGTTAAATGGTGTAAAGATACATGACAACGTGGAAGTGCCGCTACCCACTGGTGGTCCGATAAATAAAACTGAAACGGCGATGGGGCCGCTGATGATACAAGGCGATCATGGCCCAGTAGCGCTTAGACATATCAGGTATACCATTTTAAATGACGTTAAAATTCCATTAAGTGAACTTAACTATAAAACTTTCGAAGGTAAATTTGATCAAATAAAAGATTTTGAAACATCCAAACCAACATCTACAGGAAAAATACCAGAACTAACTTATGAAGTTGCTGGGGTAGATGATGCATTTGGAGTTATTTATACAGGAAATGTCACTATACCCGCAGATGGCACATACCAGTTCCGCCTGGATTATAATGGCGGCGTTCGGCTGATTATTGATGGGAAAACAATTATCGATGCCCAGCAACCGAACCAGCGGGGCGGTTCAGTGAAGGGATCTGTCACACTGGCAGAAGGAACCTATCCACTAGAGATCGCTTATATAAAAAATGTAAGTTGGTTATCTCCACGCCTCGGTTTTTTTGATATCAACTCATTCCCTACAGCGCTACACGCCTTTAATTCCTTTCCACCTGACGGCGATGTCGTTCCACCGATCTACGTCAAGGTTGGTAATAGGCCAACTTTATTACGTGCTTTTTTGGATTATGAAGGCAACAGGGGTAAAAGGCTTACCCACACAATCGGTGTAGGCGATCCGGGTGGCGTGCATTATATTTATGATGTGCAGGCAGGAAACCTGGTAGCGGTTTGGAAAGGCGATTTCGTTGATGCCACACCAATGTGGCACGATAGGGGTGATGGTTCTTTTAAGCCTATGGGTATGGTGCAATACCTCACATATTCACCACCCATGGCGGTTCTCAATGAGGCCAACACACCATTCCCTGAAAAAGCATCCGATAAGAATTTTCGCAGTAAGGGCTATATAATAGATGCAACGGGAAAACCGACCTTTAAATACCTCTTTCATGGCATGGAAGTCGAAGATAAGGTATATCCTGATGAAAAAAATAATACTGTCACCCGCGAAGTTCACGTGAAAGGCGCGGAGGCGCAGCCGAATTTATCTTTCAAAATCGCCGAAGCAAAAGATATTCAGGCCATGGCAGGGGGTAGGTATATTATCGGCGACAACGCCTATTATATCCAGCTACTTTCAGCGTCGAAACCCCTTATTCGTGAGGTGAACGGTCAAAAAGAACTAGTGTCAGCCATCAATGGCGAGCCTTTAAAATATTCTATCATCTGGTAATTCTTTAAAATATGCAATATTCAATTAGAAAATGGTTCATAACATGTTTGGTAGCAATTGTAGGTTTACATACAGTTAACGCGCAGAAAAATGATGCAGCACCTACCGAAAGTGACTATTATAAAATCATTACGTTGCCTGTGCCGGAAAATATGTTGCTTGAGATTGGCGGCGTCGCTACTTTACCCGATGGCCGCATCGCGGTATCTACAAGAAGAGGCGAAGTCTGGACCATAGAAAATCCTTATATGTATCATGGCGCTTCCCCCCGATTTGTGCTCTTTGCTTCCGGGCTACATGAGGCGTTGGGATTGGCCTATAAGAATAATGCATTGTATGTGGCGCAGCGGGGAGAGTTAACCCGGTTGGTGGATAATGATGGCGATGGGAAAGCAGATTTATATGAAACCGTCTATGCCTGGCCCTTGTCTGGGCATTACCATGAATATTCTTTTGGCCCCAAGTTCGCCCCTGACGGCAGCATGTTTGTAACCGCCAATGTGGCATTTGGTGCTCAGGAATGGTGGCGTGGTGAAAGCCGCGTGCCATGGAGAGGGTGGACGATGCACATCCAACCTGATGGTAAAATGGAACCTTGGGCAACAGGCATGCGCTCTCCGGCAGGTCTGGGCATGATAGATGGTGAACTATTTTATACTGATAACCAGGGTGACTGGATGGGTTCCGGTGGGGTTTGGCACCTGAAAAAGGGCAGCTTTACAGGCCACCCGGCGGGATTACGATGGGCCAATGAAGCGGACTCCCCCATTCCTTTCGATGATAATGCTTTTTATGCAAGTGTGGACAAGCGCCAGGTAAAAGAAAATGGCCGATTCGTCAAACCAGAAAACATTCAGAATGAAAAAGATCCTCAATTTTTATATCAGGTAAAAGAGAAATTTCCTGAGTTACAGTTGCCAGCGGTTTGGCTACCTCATGGCATTTTAGGAATTTCCAATTCAGAGATATTAATCGATGAAACAGGAGGTAAATTTGGTCCCTTTGCAGGACAACTTTTTGTTGGTGACCAGGGGCAAAGTAAGATCATGCGTGTGGTATTGGAGAAGGTAAATGGAGAATTTCAAGGTGTTGCTTTTGACTTTAAGCAGGATTTTCAGTCCGGTGTGCTAAGAATGGACTGGGGCCACGACGGTTCGCTATTTGTGGGCGAGACAAATAGAGGATGGGGTTCGGCAGGCACCAAAACCTCCGGCCTGGAAAGACTTGTATGGACGGGCAAAGTACCTATGGAGATGAAAACTGTACGCGCCATGCCTGACGGGTTCGAAATTGAATTCACCTTACCCGTAGAGAAGCAAACTGCCGAGAATCTTAACGCCTATTCAGGGCGTAGTTTTATTTATAAGTATAATGCTGTATATGGCAGTCCAACGGTCAACGAGGAAAAGCTTAAAATTAAAGGCATAAAAGTTTCGGAAGACGGAACAAAGGTCAGGCTAGTCGTGGATAATCTTCGCCAGTATTATCTACATGAAATCAATACACCGGGGATCAGAGCGCAGGGAAGTGGGCTTCCTGTTTTACATCCTGCGGCATATTACACCCTCAATAACATCCCCGAAGGTGTCAAACTCTCCGAGAAGGAGTACAGTACCAGGATAGTCTCAGCTAAGGCACCGGTAAGAAAATCTGACGAAACCAAAAAGGTAGTCGTGACAACGGTAGAAAAAAAGAAAAAAGCACCTACTTATGCTGAAATTCAGCCGCTGCTCGCCAGCAATACCTGCCTGGCATGCCACCAGGTGGATAAGCGGCAGGTGGGCCCTTCGTATGTTGATGTTGCGAAACGGAAATATTCCAATGAAAAAATTGTAGAGTTGATTTACAATCCACAACCACAAAATTGGCCGGAGTATGCTACACCCATGCCACCCATGCCTCAGGTACCAAAAGATGAAGCCTTAAAAATTGCCGCCTGGATTAATTCCTTGCAATAAAAGGCCTGCAACCTTTATTTCGAATACCAGGAAAAAAATTGCAATTTCCATTGCAAAAGATAAATAGCTGCAATTGTACATGCTCGGGTTATATCGTATGAATTTTTCTTTTCAATAATCGGTTAAGAAGGTATTATTTCACATAAAACAAAGAAATCTACGACAGTTGAAGAGGGATGATTTTATAATTGATAGAAATTATAAAAATTCCTGTAATTTACAGCTATGTTATCGAAAAAAACCCGGTATGCATTTCATGCATTGACATATCTTGCCGAAAATGAAGAAAAAGGCGCTATCTTAATCCAGGAAATAGCACAACGTAAACAGATTTCTCAAAAGTTTTTGGAAAATATACTGCTGGAATTGCGGAAAGCTGGGATTCTCGGAAGTAAAAAAGGAAAGGGAGGCGGCTACTATCTTATCAAACCAGCCCAGGAAATCACTTTGGCTAAGATCATACGTTTATTAGACGGTCCTATCGCCTGGCTTCCTTGCGTTAGTTTACACTACTATGAAAAATGTGCGGATTGTGAAGACGAAACGACTTGTGGTCTACACATAATCATGTGCCAGGTCCGGGATCAGACCCTCGAAATAGTGGAGCATAAAACCTTGTTTGATATCATTAAAAAACCTTTGTCATAAGCGGCCGTTTCCCGCACTTATTGATCCATGCCATTGAGGTGTGGATTTTTTTTAACATCAAATTTAATGGCTACAAACAGGGACTTCAAGATGTGTCTGTCATTTCTACTAAGCCATCAAGAGGCGCGGCTCGCCAGTTAAATGGCTCTATTCACACTCCGATTTAAGCGTCAATATACCTTCTAAAACATTTTCTGAGGCTTTTTGCCAGGCCATGTACCAATATCTTCTAAAAAATATTAACTGAAATCAAAAAAAATGGAAGATAGTCTATAAAATTTGTAGAGAATGTGTACTTTTACCTTTCAAGATTTCAAAAGTATGTTTCTGGATCCATATTTGAAAAAGTTATCCTCCTCTAAAAGTCAAGGAGGTGATTCTAAATTTAAGAGTTTAGGGAAAGCTATTTCGTGGAGGGTGTTGGGAACAATCGATACGATTGTAATATCATATTTTATAACAGGAGAGCTTAAAATGGCCATTTCTATTGGTTCTATAGAGGTATTTAGTAAGATCCTGCTCTATTATTTCCATGAGCGAGCGTGGGAAAAATTTACGGTAAAAAAGCCAATCAATGAATATCAAAGACCAGATACCGTCACTTCTTGAAGAGATTCAGGACTTAAGTCTGGAAGCATCGCTGCTCTTGATGGGTCAGCGGTTTGCAGGAAGGGCTGTATTTTCGTCCGCTCTTGGTCAGGAGGACCAGGTAATTGCACATGCAATCTTCAAGAATCAATTGCCTGTACAGGTTTTTTCTCTCGATACCGGAAGATTATTCCATGAGACCTATGCGCTGTGGGAAGAAACGGAACAACTATATCAGGCCAAAATAAAAGCTTATTATCCTGATGCCACACAAATAGAGGATTTTGTCGATAGCCATGGCATCAATAGCTTCTATGAGAGCGTAGAAAACCGGAAGTTGTGCTGTAACATCCGGAAAGTACAGCCATTAAAGCGAGCTTTGGCCGGTGCCAGTGTCTGGATTACGGGGTTGCGCGCAGCACAAAGTGATAACCGAAGCAATATTTCTTTGCTTGAGTGGGACGAGGCGTTCCAAATAATTAAATTTAATCCGATCATCGGTTGGTCATACGAAGACATGCTGGCCTATTTGGCATTATACCATATTCCTAGCAATAAATTACACCAAAGCGGTTTCATCAGCATTGGGTGTGCACCTTGTACCAGGGCAATAGCGCCTGGTGAAGAAGCCAGAGCCGGTAGGTGGTGGTGGGAACAAACACAAAAAGAATGCGGACTACATGCAAACTATTTTAATAAATAAAGAACTTATGGTTGAAAATTCATCCCTCTTTCCCAGAGAACTGGAAGATGAAGCCATTTATATCTTCCGTGAAGTAGCGGCACAATTCGAAAAGCCGGTTTTATTATTTTCGGGAGGTAAAGATTCCATCACGCTTGTGCGTTTGGCGATAAAGGCATTTTATCCAGCTAAAATCCCGTTTCCTTTGTTGCATATCGATACAGGCCACAACTTCGACGAAACCATCCGGTTTAGGGATGAACTGGTAGAAAAATTTGACCTTGAACTGATTGTACGTTATGTGCAAGACAGCATCGATCAGAAAAAGGCAGTAGAAGAAACAGGTAAATATGCCAGCAGAAATGTGCTGCAAACCGTCACCTTACTAGACGCTATTGAAGAGTTTAAATTTGATGCATGTATTGGTGGTGCCAGGAGGGATGAAGAAAAGGCCAGAGCTAAGGAGAGAATATTTTCTGTGCGCAATGATTTTGGACAATGGGATGCCAAAAAACAAAGGCCAGAACTTTTTGATATGTTGAATGGCCGCATCAGCCTTGGCGAGAATGTGCGGGTATTTCCTATCAGCAACTGGACAGAGCTGGACGTATGGAATTATATCAAGGAAGATGAGCTAGCCATTCCATCCATTTATTATGCCCATGAAAGAGACACCTTCGTGCGCGACGGCCAGATTTTACCATACTCTTCTTTTGTAAATGTTACCGACAATGAAGTTGTGGAAAAAAGGCAGGTTCGTTTTAGAACTGTAGGCGACATGACTTGTACTGCCGCGGTAGAGTCTTCAGCCAATCAAATAGATCATATCATCCAGGAAATCCTATTGGCTACTGTCTCGGAAAGAGGCGCGAGAATAGACGATAAACGCTCAGAAGCCGCTATGGAAAAACGAAAACAATCAGGATATTTTTAGCCCATGGAAGTATTAAATATTGCTACCGCAGGTAGCGTCGACGATGGCAAAAGTACATTGATTGGCAGGTTGCTTTTCGACACAAACTCGATCACCGACGACAAGCTCGAGGCCATTATGGCTGCCAGCAAAAAAAAGGGACTCGGTTATGTCGATCTTTCATTGCTTACCGATGGGCTGATTGCCGAACGCGAGCAGGGCATCACCATCGATGTCGCACATATCTACTTTTCCACGCCACAACGAAAATTTATCATTGCCGACACCCCCGGCCATTTCGAATATACTCGCAACATGGTCACAGGTGCATCTAACGCCAACGTATCGCTGATCCTCATCGATGCCAGGAAAGGTGTTGTAGAGCAAACTTTCCGGCACTTTTATATTTCATGTCTGCTGCGAATCCCGCAGGTGATGATCTGCATCAATAAAATGGATCTTGTCGGCTATTCGCAGCAACATTTCGAGGATATCAAGAGTCAGTTTTTGGCTTTTGCCGAGAAGGTAAAATTTGAAGGGCAGCAAATAGAATTTGTGCCTATATCGTCTCTTTTGGGCGAAAATATTGTTGAGAAGTCCTCCTCAATGCCCTGGTATAAGGGCAGTGCGCTATTGCAAATGTTGGAAAAAATCACCCTGCACGAATCCCTTTCAGAGGAGGTCTCCAGGTTTCCTGTACAGTATGTGATCAGGCCAAAGTCCGAAGCTTTTCACGACTACCGTGCTTATGCTGGGAAAGTGGTCAGTGGCGTCTTCCGAAAAGGTGAAAAGGTTGTCGTGTTGCCAGGGAGGCAGGAAACTACCATTTCAAAAATTGAAAAATTTGGCCGGGAAATGGAGGCCGCTCAGGCCAGTGAATCAGTCAATATTATATTGGAAGATGACGTAGACCTTAGCCGCGGCGATATGATCGTGCCGGTGCATCAACTTCCGCAGCAAACCAGGCAGATGAATGCGACAATCTGCTGGATGTCGCATGAGCCCATGGCCTCTGGCGGCATATTCCTTCTACAACATGGGGTCAATGTTTCGCGAGCCAGAGTCACAGGCATTCACAACCTGATCGATGTCATCTCTTTGGAATCCGAACCGGTGGTCAATCAGCTGAAGCTAAATGAAATTGCTGATGTTACTTTGAAAACAGCCAAAGAAATTTTCTATGATTCCTACGCCGAAAATAGAGCAAATGCCGCTTTCATACTTATCGATGAGCACACGAACTCAACCGTAGCCGTAGGGCTTTTACGTTAAGTCAAAAAGTGCTGGGGCGGCATTTCGGGCTTTCCGTTACAACGCCGGGCCTACGCAAACCGTGCCCATACCGGGGTTTTCACTCCTATCCCGGCCGCAAAAAGATATAAATAAAAAGGCTCGCAAAATCTATTTTGCAAGCCTTTTTATCTTAGTAAATGTCCTGCCGCGAGGAGCGGAAACTACATATGCGCCTGCTTTCTCAGCGCCGCAATTTGCTGATTCAGTTCCTCCACCCGGTTCATCTCAGTTTGCAACTCACGCTTGATCTTAAGCTCTTTTTCTCTCGACTTTTGCTTGTGGTCATTATATTCAAGATCTATTTCTTCATAAGCCTTACGCTTTTCTGAAGAAACTTTTTTGCTCTCTTTATATTGATAAAAGACGACACCCAAAAGTAACAGCAATCCGCCAATGATGAACCAATTGATGGTCACATATTTACCCTTCTCCATATCTACACCTAATACGGAAATGTTGGCAATGTCATAGGTGCTTTTCTGTACCTCTTTTTCTTTTAAGGCATTGTCCTGCTTCAGGACCAGAATTTGCTGATTCTGGCTGATGATGTTTTGCCGGGCAGTGATCAGCTCCTGATCATTGGCTTTTAAGCTATCTTTTACAATTTTCCAGAAGGAGTTAAGAGCACTTAATTTTATCACTTTGTACTCCTGGTACGAATTAGAGTTGTTTTTTAAATCGTTAAACTGATCTTCAAGGAGGTTGGAAGGAGCCGATGCTTCAACTTCCGCATTTGTAGTGTCTTGCGCCCAGGCGAATGAAATAGTCAATAAAATTAAGAAGGCGTGGATGAGAAATGATTTCATATTTAAATATTTAAAGTAAGGTACCTCAAACGTCTTTCTAGGAGACAAACCGGTGGCGAGGTGTTTTATTTAAAGGTCAACGTCAACTGGAAATGGATGCAAGCAAAAACCCTTGTCCGCCATTTTCTAGGTTAAGTTATAATTTCATTGTGAACAATATTACTTAATTGTGCGCTAAAAATATCTAATTGTAAACTATTTTTCAATATATATATTGTAAAAAAAGCAATAAACCCCGATTATTGAAAGTTTTTCTTTTAATAATTCCCATTCATTTTAACAATAACATCTTTGCTAAAGAGTTATAAATATGCAATTTTGCGGCTCATATAAGAACAGATGTATGAAATATTTTGTGGTATTGATGTTATTTTTTTTCGTCTCGGTTGGTTCTGCAGAAGCGCAAGCAAAAAAATCTAAAAAGAATAAAAGTGCGGCAGCAGACTTTAGTCAGTCTCCATCTTCCAGGGATCCGGATTTTTCTGTAGGCGCTGCGCCTGCTGCTTCCAAGAAGAAGCGGAAGTCGAATAAGTCGAATAACCGTGATGTAAAAATAGAAGAGTACGAGGCCAGGATGAAGGCCAATGTGAAAGCCAAAGAAAAAATGGCCAAAGCGATGGAGAAGCCCCAGTATTCAGATCCTTCTTATTTTGGACATAAGAAGAAACCTAAAAAACGAAAGCCCGGTAAAAGAAAATTCTGTAAAGAATGTGGCATTGTGCATTAAAAAAAAATGGCCCTCGTGGGGCCATTTTTATTTAGTGGTCAGCTACGACTATTTCTTAGCAACTGCCTTGTATTTCTTTGCTACTTCGTCCCAATTTACCACCTTCCAAAAAGCAGCAATATAGTCAGGCCGCAGATTTTGATATTTTAGGTAGTATGCATGTTCCCAAACATCTAATCCTAAAATAGGTGTGCCTTTTCCTTCCGCTACATCCATAAGTGGATTGTCCTGATTGGCAGTAGACGTTACGAACAAGTCTCCTTGGGCATCTACGGCTAGCCAGGCCCATCCCGAGCCGAATCGATTGCCAGCAGCATCAGAAAATTCTTCTTTGAACTTGTCCAGAGAGCCAAACTTTTTGTCGATGGCATTAGAAAGTTCACCGGAAGGTGCTCCGCCACCATTCGGTGATAAAATCGTCCAGAACAGAGAATGGTTATAATGGCCACCTCCATTGTTTCTAACTGCAGTAGGGTATTGACTCACATTTTTCATGAGATCTTCCAATGATTTCGCCTCAAGGTCGGTACCTTTTATTGCAGCATTTAATTTGGTAACATACCCATTATGATGTTTACCGTGGTGGATTTCCATGGTTTTAGCATCAATAGAAGATTCAAGGGCATTGGTCGCATAGGGTAGTGAAGGTAATTCGAAAGCCATAATTATTAAAAAATTTAGTTAAACAATAGATTAAAATTAGTACTAATCCCTTAATTTCTTAAAGAATTCATCTAAAAGTATTTTACATTCTTCATGTAAAATGCCGGACAGGACTTCTGTTTTTGGATGGAGAATCCGCTCCGATATGCGTGAAAATCCTCGTTTGGGATCTTCAACAGCATACACAATTCGTTGAAGCTTTGCCCAGAACACGGCGCCGGAACACATAATACAAGGCTCCAGTGTCGTATAAAGCGTACATTGGTCCAGGTATTTCGACCCCAGGTAGTTAAAAGCAGACGTTAAAGCAAGCATCTCTGCATGTGCAGTCACATCATTTAGCCGTTCACATTGGTTGTACGCCCTGGCAATAACTTTACCATTGCATACTATTACAGCACCTACAGGTATTTCACCATCCAGGAAAGCAGTTTCAGCCTGTTTATAAGCTTCCCGCATGAAATATTCATCTGAAAGCTTAGGAATCACTGTGTGCCATTTTCATCCTGTCAATAGATTCTATTTGGTTAACGGCTAATGCTGGTCAGTGTTTGTTTATTTTTATACTTTGCATGATTTCGCGAGCATTTTCTTCCCAAAGCTGCTTTTTAGAGGCAGGTGCACTGAAGGAAAATATCATGCTTTGGTTATTGACGATGGTGTAGAGGATGTAATTGTACTTCTTCACCGGTGGTTGTGGGTTCACTACGCTCTCTTCACCCTCCAAAACAGAAACGAATTCAAAAACCGAAAATTTCCGGCCATTTAGCTCAATAATTTCTTCTTTAGAAAAATTTATCGCTGTAAACAAGCTGTTGATATTCGCTTTGTTGAATTTATGCATGATTTCTATATCGGTGGCTGCCCACGCACTGTTTGCCGTATTGACGGTGAAATCTGCTACCCGATCAGAACTGGTATAAGAAGCCAGTGGGGTTCGGGCAGATAAATATTTAGAGGCCAAATCCTGCGCTGTCATAGGCGTAAAAGTCTCGGGTAACATCACCGTAATACCATCGGCAATTTTCACTTTCACCATTTTTTCGCCCTTCAATGGAAAGAATAAAAAAGCAATAAATAGGATATATTTCATGTTTTTAACTTTATGATTATTGTTGTGGAAGAAGATGTTGACAATTTTCAGAAGGCAATTTTGCCATCTTGTAATTTTCAACCCATCAATTTTTGGTCCTGAAGATTAAATCCTATGTGAGGATAATAAAAATCATTCCAAATATTCGCCAAATTATAAAATAATCAGGCTATTATAGTAAAGTTGAAGGCTACTTTCTGAAAAAACTTAAAACAATCCTTAAATTTACCTTTAAATCTAATGAATAAAATATGTTGAGGACACACCAATGTGGCGAGTTGAGAATAACAGATGTTAATAGTGAAGTAGTCCTTTGTGGCTGGGTTCAAAAAGTCAGGGATAAAGGGGGCATGTTGTGGATCGACCTTCGGGATAGATATGGCCTAATACAACTTGTATTTGAAGAAGGCATTGCCGACAAAGCTGTTCGTGAAGTTGCCCAAAAGGTAGGTAGGGAGTATGTGTTGCAGGTAAAAGGCGAAGTCAAGGAGCGTTTTTCCAAAAATGATAAAATTCCAACAGGTGATATCGAGATTTTTGTAAAGGAATTGGAGGTATTGAATGTATCCAAAGTTCCGCCATTTATTATCGAGGATGAAACAGACGGTGGGGAAGATTTACGTATGAAATACCGCTACCTTGATTTGCGAAGGGGCATCGTGCGAAAGAACCTTGAGCTCCGCCATAGGATGATGCAACAAACCAGGTTGTACCTTGATGCGCAGGAGTTTATAGAGGTGGAAACCCCTGTGCTCATCAAGTCTACTCCCGAAGGCGCACGTGATTTTGTCGTGCCATCAAGGATCAATCAAGGTGAATTTTATGCCTTACCGCAATCGCCGCAGACCTTTAAGCAGTTGCTTATGGTGTCAGGATTCGACAGGTATTTTCAGATTGTTAAGTGCTTCCGCGACGAAGACTTACGTGCGGACAGGCAGCCGGAATTTACCCAGATCGATTGTGAGATGTCTTTTATTACCCAGGAAGATATTTTATCAACATTTGAGGGGCTGGTCAAGCATTTATTCGAAAAAGTGAAAGGCGTGACTTTAGGTGTCTTTCCACGCATGCAATATGCCGACGCCATGAAATTGTATGGCTCTGATAAACCAGATGTTCGCTTCGATATGCGATTCCACGAACTTAATGGATTAGCCCAGGGTAAAGGTTTTGCTATCTTCGATCAGGCCGAGCTGGTGGTAGGCATCCGTGTAGAAGGATGTGCAGCATATACCAGGAAGCAAACTGATGAGCTTACGGAGTATGTAAAAAAGCCACAGATAGGAGCCAAGGGATTAATTTATGTGAAATATAATATGGACGGCAGCTTAAAGTCGTCCGTCGATAAATTTTATAGTGAGCAAGACCTTCAGGCATGGGCTACGCAGATGGAAGCCAAACCAGGAGATCTGCTGTTGGTTTTATCAGGCGATACGCACCATAC
The DNA here is from genome assembly GCA_001683905.1 of Marivirga sp. ANT-B6. Lineage (GTDB taxonomy): Bacteria > Bacteroidota > Bacteroidia > Cytophagales > Cyclobacteriaceae > ANT-B6. The sequence continues at coordinate 39,493 of LXQK01000131.1, read as the reverse complement.
AAGAAAGGCACTTTCTGAGCTAAGACTGAAATTGGGAACGGATCTGGGATTGCGTCGAAGGGATGACTTTAAGCCCCTTTGGGTGCTCGATTTTCCGCTGTTGGAGTGGGATGAAGAAAGTAAGCGTTTTCATGCCATGCATCACCCTTTTACATCGCCAAAGCCAGAAGATATGCACCTGCTGGATACTGACCCTGCTTCGGTACGTGCCAATGCCTATGATATGGTCATCAATGGCGTGGAAGTAGGAGGTGGATCGATAAGAATTCATGATAGGGCTACCCAGCAGCTGATGTTCACACACCTTGGCTTCACCCAGGAAGAGGCGAAAAAACAGTTTGGCTTCCTCATGGAGGCTTTTGAATATGGGGCACCACCACATGGAGGTATTGCCTTTGGCTTCGACAGGCTATGTGCGTTATTTGGAGGTGTCGATTCCATACGCGATTTCATTGCTTTTCCTAAAAACAACGCGGGTAGAGATGTGATGATCGACTCTCCTTCGAATATCTCGCAGGAGCAATTAAAAGAGTTGGGTATTGCTTTGAAGTAAAGTTATTCGAGCACTGGTTAAATAAAAAAGGAAAAGCCGCTGATATCCGCGGCTTTTCCTTTTTTATTTGATACATTAATAAGCTTACTTTCCTGCTGTAGCTAGCTGGGCTTTTTTGGCTTTCTTCTTAGAAAGATCCAGTACTACTGGTGTAGCAATATAGATGGAAGAATATGTTCCGACTAGAATACCTACCAATAGAGCAAAGGAGAAACCTCGCAAAACTTCACCGCCGAAAACGAATAATACAATTACCACAATTAAGGTAGTAAACGAAGTAATCACGGTCCTGCTCATTGTGTTATTGATGGCCAGATTGAAAGTATTATTAAGATTTGTTGTAGCACGCAAGCTCACCTCTTCCCTGATCCTGTCAAAAACAATCACCGTATCGTTGATCGAGTAACCAATGACAGTAAGCATAGCTGCAATAAATACCTGGTCAATTTCAAACACCTTTCCGAAAAGCCCCGCAAAGGCAAAGGCTGCAACGACTGCTAAAGTATCGTGAAACAAGGCAATTACAGCACCTAACCCATACTGCCATTTTCTAAACCTGATTAAGATATATACAAAAATGACGATCAAGGAAAATATCACGGACTCCAAAGATGATCTTTTAATGTCGTTGGCGATGGTAGGCTCTACTTTTGAGGTACTCAGTATGTTAAAGCTTTTATCATTTAATGCACCACCGTCGTTAACATAGGCGTAGCCGGTCATCCCTTTCACACCTTCAATGAGTCTGGATTGCACCAGCTCATCGGTTTCAACAGATTCTTCATCGATAAGATAACTCGTGGTCACCTTCAATACATTGTCCGAACCATACGTCTTCACCTCTGTGCCCGAATTTTCAAAGTTATCAGCCAGGGCAACCTTTAGCTCCGAGGCCACAACTGGATCGGAGAATGCAACCACATAGGTACGACCACCCTTAAAGTCTACGCCCAGATTCAATCCGCCCTGCATGATAAGCACTAGCATGCCCACGCCTATGAAGACGCCTGAAAAGATATAGGCAATTTTTCTTTTAGAAAGAAAATCCACATTCAGATTTGCCAGCAGATTATCGGAGAAAGGCATGGCAAATGATAATTTGCTATCGTCACCTTTTCTTGCCAGCCACTCTACCACCACGCGGGTGATAAATACAGCAGAAAAGAATGAGCAAAATATACCAATCATCAGTGTTATGGCAAACCCTTTTACAGGACCTTGTCCCAATACGTACAAAATTACACCGGTAAGGAAAGTCGTCGCGTTAGAATCTATGATGGCACTATAGGCTTTATCGTATCCATTGGCAATAGCAGCTCGCAGCCCCAGGCCGTTTTTCAGTTCTTCACGGATACGTTCAAAGATTAGCACGTTGGCATCTATAGACATACCGATGGTAAGCACGATACCAGCAATACCTGGCAATGTGAGTGCCGCATTGAGCTGCGCAAGTATACCGAGGATAAAGAATATATTGAATATCAGTGCGATATTTGCCACAAGCCCACCCTTGGCATAATAGGCAACCATAAACAGGATGACAATACCTAAACCTGCCAGAATGGATATGACACCCTGTGCCTGTGCCTCGGCACCTAATGTTGGCCCGATCACTGTATCTTCTACAATTTGAGTTGGTGCAGGTAATGAACCGGCCTTCAACAGGTTAGCCAAATCTTTCGCCTCATTGATGGTAAAATTTCCAGTAATTTCAGAACTCCCACCAGGTATCTCACCTTGTACATTGGGTGCTGTTAATACATAATCATCTAGTACTATAGCAATCCGGCCCCCAATATTATTGCCCGTCAATTGGCGCCATTTTTTAGCACCCTCAGCGTTCATTGACATGCTTACAGCAGGTCTGGCCGATTGATCCAGCTGTTGCGATGCATTGGTAATTACCTTGCCATCCAATGGTGCTTTCCCCTGACGTCCTTTTTTTATAGCAAAAAGTTCCAATAGTCCTGTACCATCCTTTAGCCTGTCTGGTTTTGAAGCCCAAAGGAATTTCAAATTTGGAGGAAGCATAGATTGCACATCCTGACGGTTCAAGATCCTATTGATTTGCGCTGTGTCTCTTACGTCATAAATTAATCCATACTGCGATTTGATCAGGCTAAACAATGGCGAAACGGTTGAATTCATCAAGGAATCCAGGTTAGTTGAATCTGAAGATTTACCTGATAGCTGAGCAGCGAGGTCTTCAGCTTCAGCTTCAAGCTGCTCCTGAGATGGCGTAGCCGTATCCAGACTATCGAGTACCTGCTGACCTTCCACCGTCGTGGAATCCGAGGTAGCCTCCAGCGGATTGCTTGCAGCAATTTTCGGCTGGTTTGCCCTTTGCTCCTGTACAAGCATTTCATTAATGCTCTGTAAGAATCCGCCGAATTCATTAGGCTCATATACTTCCCAGAATTCAAGCTTTGCTACACTTTGCAACAGTTCTCTCACACGCTTTGGGTTGTCTACGCCGGGAAGCTCTACCTGAATTCTTTCAGTGCCTTGTAGTCTTTGTATGTTGGGTTGAGATGTTCCGAACCTGTTGATCCTCGTATTTAAGATATTGAAGGATCTGTCGATAGCGTCGTTAATTTCAGCATCTATGATAGCAAGTATCTCCGCATCTGATGTTTGGGAGTTGATCCGGTCACGGTTGGCTGCATTGGAAAATAAAGTGCTTAACTTCCCGTCCGGGCGCTTGTCTTTGTAAGCCTGATAAAATAGCTTAGTGAAACTTTCCTGGCTATTTTTTGACTTCGTCCGGGCTTCTTTTATGGCGTCCAGAAATACCTTATCATCGTTGTTGCCCGATAAACCCTGTACGATTTCTACCGGAGAAACTTCCAGGGTTACGTGCATCCCACCTTGAAGGTCAAGCCCTAGGTTCAACTCAGTTTCCTTGATCTCTTCATAAGTGTATTCAATACCAAATAAGTTGTACACCGGTACTTTCCATAAGGAGTCCAGGTAGGCATTTTTCTTGTAATAATCTACACTACCACTTTCGTCGGTAGCATAGGCTATGGCATCCTGCTGAATATTGCGGGATACAAATGTAAAAGACAGGTAATATACACACAGTAGTGTCACAATCACTGTCAGGAAAATAATAAAACCTTTATTGCGCATTTTTGTAAAATTTTGGGTAAAAACTATGGATAGCCTGTAGTATTAACAGGCGGATTACACATGACAAAGCGTGACGAAACGCTAAGGGGCATTAGGCGAGATAATCAGCCTGAAGAGGGTGTTAAAAAAGGAGTTGTTGAACAAGGGAGTAACAGGGACTGAGACAATCTGATGATCCTCTTCCTGTACTTTTTCAAAAATAAAATATAAACCATGATGCAGGCTTACCTGCAAAAATGGCACAATAGCCTCGCAGGATACTGATACAATTTCTTCACTCTTTTGCTCTTTCTTTTCTTTTTCTTGTTTCGGAAAATGATGTTGAAAAGGCTGTTGCCCTATGATATACATAGACACAAAGGCTGCAAAAAAGATCAGCAGTAGGCGTTTACCTGTAGATATATTTACTTTATTTTTCATTTAAAATGGCAGCAAAACTAATTATAATACTGCATATATCAAGCTAAAAGTTCATTAATTTTATAATTTGTTCGCCGCGAGTACTAATTATTCTATAGCTTGGTCCGTAAATAGGCGACTACCATTTCCAGCGCTACGTCATAATGATGGTTATTGGGAATAATGACGTCAGCATCGCACCTTAATGGTTTTATATATTTCTCGTAAGTGGGCGCTACGTGATTTTCATATCGGTATAGTACATCTTCAAGGTCGTAGCCCCGCTCCTGGTTATCGCGTTTTATCCTTCGGCGCAATTTTATATGTTCTTTTGCTTCAATGAACAACTTTAAATTTAGCAGATCTGACACCTCCGGAAAGTTAAATACAAATAGTCCTTCTACTACCAGTATAGGTGCAGGTAAGAAGGTTAGCAGGCGTGGAGTCTTGTTGGGATTGTTGAAGGTATACTCCAGCCTTTCAACTGCTTTTCCGGACTTTAGCTGGTTGATGTCTTCCACATATTCATTGAAATTAATCGAGTTAGGCGTATCAAAATTCTGAATCCCTAACGCATCCCTGGGTTGAAGGTCACGGGTTTTATAATAATTATCCTGCGATATCAGTGTAATTTCGTCTGGAGCAAAGGAGGTGATAAGGCTATTTAAGAACATCGTTTTTCCAGATGCACTTCCTCCCGTTATTCCAACTATAAAAGGCGTATACATTCCGGCAAAACTAAAGGATAGTACATAATATTCTATGCGTAAATTATTTTATTTTCTTGTCTTCTCATCATCGACAGGCTATAAGCGGTGAAGATGGGCCACAAGCTCTTCTACGGCACGGGCTCTGTGGCTTATTTTATTCTTTTCGCCAGGCAACATTTCTGCGAAAGACCGATTTGCGCCTTCGGGAATGAAGATTGCGTCATAGCCGAATCCTTTAATCCCTACCCTTTCATGAGCAATTGTACCCTTTACGATACCTGTAAACTGACTGGTTTTGCCTTGGTATATTAGGGTAATCACGGTTCGAAATTGGGCCGTTCTGTCCACTTTCTCCACCATATTTTTGAGCAGCAAATCTATATTTGCTTCATTATCAGCTTTTAGCCCGGCATACCGGGCAGAGTATACGCCAGGTGCGCCATCGAGTGCAGCCACTTCCAATCCAGTATCGTCGGCAAAACAATCTACCTTATACCTGTCGAATAGATGCGCTGCCTTCTGGAGCGAATTACATTCTAAAGTTTGCCGCGTTTCAGGTAGTTCTTCAGTACAGTTTAGCTCTACCAGGCTTCCTATTTGCCATCGATTGCTCAAAATGGCCCTTATTTCTTCAAGTTTATGCAAATTATTGGTAGCGAAGTAAATTGTCATTTTCGGCTGAATTGATGCTGTGCGGGTTTTACTTTCTGCAATAAAACTATTTTCACTAAAACTATGCAACGTTTTTTAGTTAAGTTGCAATTGAAGCAAAAAAAGACACCGTAATGGTTACAGCGTCTTTCTAAATGTGGTATAAGTTTTAAAGCAGTTCTACATCAAATATTAATATAGAGAAAGGAGGGATAGCCTTAGCCAGTGAAGGGAACCCCTGTTCTACCAAAGGATCAACGAAGCTTTGCGGAAAAACCCGATAGCTTGCGCCATAGGCCAAATGAGACGGAATAATCAACCTCGCCTTACCACCTTTTTTCATCAGCTTAATGCCCTCGTCCCATCCTTTGATCACCTGCCCCTGGCCCAGGGCGAATTCGAAAGGACTTCCTACGGGAGATTTATCAAATTCGGTACCATCTAAGAATGTTCCCACGTAATTTACCGTTACCCGCTCACCGGTGGAAGGATTGGCGCCCGTGCCCTCTTCTTTAGACTGAAAATACAGTCCACTTGCCGTTTTCTCTATAGGTGCTATATCATTGAGTTCAAATGCTTCGATATAGGCATCGATTGTATCGCTTTCAAAGGCCCGTTGTTCTGCCGGAGTCAGCACTTCCGCGAGCTCCAAACTCAACAACAAAACAGCATTGGCGGGCATATTTGCCGCAGAAAAACTGGCAAAAGCGAGGGTAGAAGGGATAATGAAGTTATACTTTTCACCTTCTTTCATCTGCGAAGCACCCAGGTCCAGCCCTACCGGAACAATAGTACCGTTGAGGTGCTCAAACTTAATGGGAGCGCCGTTTGCGGGACTATGCGAGCCTATCACTATTCCGTTTAGCAGCGACATCGTATAATATACGCCCAAAATATTGTTCTTTTCTGTCGTTTCACCATCAGCATTTTCTACTACGGGATAAAAATAATATCCGTCGCCTGCCTGTGTGGCGGTGATGTTATTTTCAGCAATATATTTTGTTATTAGTTCTGTATCAATTCGTCTTTGTTTTTGGAAATCAGTTTCTTCTTCTTTGCTAAGACAGCCTTGAAATAAGAAACTTCCGAAAATAAGGATAAGAGCGGTAGATCGAAATGTACTATTCATCATGATTTTTTTAAGCATAGTTTTTATTAACCGTAAATCTGCTGCAAATATTGCAAATTACTTGCTAAAAAATCTAATTAAAGAGACTAATAAAATATTGTGAGGAATTTAGAACGGGTAGCCAATGGCTATATTCAATATTAGATTGTTTTTTCTCCAGGTGGAGCTACCAATATCGATTTCGTCGATAACCCACCGCTCCTCCTCACCAGGATAAGGAATTCGAAGCGGGAAGGCCAGGTCGAAACGTAATACGAAGAATGAGGCATCTATTCTAACACCGAAACCCGTACCTACGGCCAGCTGATTTAAAAAGGTTTTGGTGTCAAAGGTGCCTCCCGGCCTTTCTGGATTATCCCTGATGAGCCAGATATTGCCTGCGTCAAAAAATAGCGCACCCTTAAAAACACTATAAATATCGAAGCGATATTCGGTATTAAATTCCAGTCTGATATCTCCTACCTGATCGATGAGAAAACGTTGTACAGAATCCGGCGTTACATAAGTTCCAGGCCCCAGTGCGCGAGCAGGAAAAGCTCTTATACTATTGGTGCCGCCAATAAAGAATTGTTTTATATAAGGCAAGGTCGAGGAATTGCCGTAGGGCACACCGACACCGGCTATAAAGCGTGTTGCGATGGAGCTTGAGGAACTGAAGTTATGGTAGTACCTGAAGTCTGTATCTACGCGTGTATATTGTGAATAGGCCGTTCCAAATATGGTGTAGGGTTCCTCAACTGTTGCATCTTCGTCATTGACACCGTTTTGTATCAGGTGCATTGTATTGCCCGAGATATCGATATTGCCATTAAAGTAAAACTCATTGGTTCTCCTTTCTTCCAACTTAGTGTTGTAGGTAAATGAATAGGTGGTTCCTAGTATGAACTGTTGCGCAAAGCTTCTGGCCAGTACGGGACTTGATGATAATAAGGAGTCAAAAACAGTACTTGTATTTCCTACTTTAAGGTAGTTAATATTAATAGGGTTAAACTCATGCTGTTTTTTTACATCTTCCTTCCAGATATAGCCTAAGGCAAAACTGAATGAATTTAGCCGAAAATAATTTACCCTGTTCTGCAGCCTGTATCCCAGGGTAATCTTGGTTTTGGGGACAAAATTGCTTGATACCCGGATATTGAAAGGGGTAATAAATCGGGGAATCAGCAATTCTGCCTCAAGGCCGAGTTCATAAGTATTCAAGCCCGACTGTCGCCCTGAGATTTGTGTCTCATATCCTGATATGCCGCGAATGGTAAGCAACTCCGCTCCCCCAAAGGTATTCCTGTTCCTAAAAGAAATATTTAGACCAGGACCGGCAAATCCATTAGATTTTGAAACCGCCTGCAGCTCGGCTTCAATAGATTTTTTCTTCATAGGGGTCAGTTGCACACTGGCATTAAGCAGGTTTGATCCTACTTCTTCAAAACGAACGTTCACAAAATTAAAGGCGCCCAAACCCATCAATCTACGCAAGGTCTGGTCATGTGCTTTTCGGGAGTAGATGCTATCGGGCCTCAAAAACACCGATTCGGTGATGATGCGCGGTCTAAACAGGTCATTATTTGAGATATAATGATAATCATTGACCATGATGGTATCGGCCCGTATGTTTGCTGTATCACGCACCAGTTGGTGGTCGTCGTCGATGTAGATATTATTCATGAAGAAAACCTGCTCTGCTTCGTTAGGGATATTGGGCTTTACCTTCAAATAAACGTTAACCTGTCGATCTCCAACTGTACTGTCTACCTGAAAAAGAAGGTAGTCAGGATTAAAGTAATAATACCCTTGGTTTTTTAACGCTCGATCGATTCTTTCCCTTTCTTCAATTAAAACGTCCAGCTTGTATTGATTCCCTACTTGTAGCAGGCTTTCATCTTTAATGCTTTGGATTTTCTTTCTGATTTCAACAGGCGTGGCTGAATCGATAGAGTCTGGTGCGACAGAGTCGTTGGGGAAGATGATATGACGAATCCGGTAAGGACTTTTTATACTTGCCGTATATTCTACTTCTGCGGTTTTTTTCTTTTTGTTCACCTGGTATGCTACTTCAGCTTGAAAATACCCCTTATTATAGAGGGAATTTGTCATCAATGTAGCCGAATTTTCGGGTATTGCTGTTTTTAGCAAGACTGGTGGCTCGCCTAATTTATTATTGATCCAATTTTTGAGGCCCTTATCTTTGGTACTATCGCGTGTAACCATATAAATCCAAAGTTTTGGCCGCATGCCAAAGATAGACTGGTTGGGCTTGGGCCTTACCAGTTCGCTTAACTCATTGGTCAACGCTTTCTTTGATGGTATTTTCCCCTGATTTTCAATATTAATGTCTGCACCGGTATAGAGAATTTCATTTTCAGCCAAAAATTTAGTTCCCTTACAGCTGACCAACGATAACCCCAAAATAACAATGGCTGAAAAAGTAGAAAGTTGAAAGGAAGAAGTATTTAAAAATCTCATTGGTTTTAATAGCCTTAACTTATTTAATCATTCTCTTCTTTTTTTTCTTCGGTCGTCTTATAGAATAATTCCCTCAACCTGTCGTACTGGCGAGTGAAAATCAGTCCTACGCCCGTTCTTACGACTAGCCCATCCAGCAAACCTTCAAATTGTCCTTCTCGAAAAGCTTCCAGCACATACCTGCCGTCTTCAGTAATCTTATATCTCACCGAAAGGTCACCAACAATATCATTGGCGGGGCCTTGTTGCCCAGCATTTCCACCCTCCAGGTTGATGTTGCCACCAACGCTCACTGTTACCCGGTCGTTAAATAAGTTTTTCGAAAGCCCTAGCTCAAGATCCGTCCTTCCTTCGCCAGATCCGGAAGAATAATCTTCATAAGACTGTAGGTCTACTTCCAGCTGCACGCCACCTACTTTGTCGGCAAGTCTATTGAGCTGCTGTGTCAAGATTTTGCTGACACTATTTCGCACTGTAGATGAAAGCCCACCCGAATCGCCTCCATCCAAAGGGTTCGACGCAATAAATCGTTTTAGGATCAATAAGGCAAATACCTGCTTGTTCAATTCCGATTCCTGCTCATTCAAGGCCAGGAGTTGCGCTGACATCTGCTCTCTGATATTGCTCCGCTCATCCTCATTTACTTTAATTGCAAACGATATTTCTGGTTCCAGTAGCTCTCCGTCCATGTTAAGATACACATCAAACATCATTTGCTGGCGCGCGGCAGGATTTTGGTAAAGCTCGTAGGCTGAAGTTTGGACTGTATAGATCGCTGAAATATCTACCGTAGCCTCCAAAGGGTCGCCTGCCCAGGTGATATTACTGCCTCTTTCTATAGAAAATTGCCGACGTACAAAGTCATAGAAAGTCATCTGATAGCTTCCTTGAGCTATTTCATACCGACCTGTTAGCGTGTTTTTTCCACTCGGATCTAACCCAAAATTCAGTGTACCTGATCCCTTCAATGATAAGTAATCTCCCGCTACTTCATCTATTACTACTTGAAAGCTTGCCTCAGGTTTTACCTCAATGATAGCTGAGAGCTCAAACCCTCGTAATGCAACTGCCGCTGTATCTGCAGATTCACGAATAGCCTGGGCCATGATGGGCCCCATATTCATATCTTTATCTATAAATTCCACTACACCTTCCAACTCAGCAGTGGCAGGTTCATCATCCCTGATGACGTAATAAAAGTCAGTACCCTCTCCTAAGCTCAGGCGCATATCTACTACAGGCTGATTTAAATCACCCCTCACCTGGATGTCACTATCCAGTTGTACTTTTCCATAATAGTCTACTTTCGGATCTGACTTGGTGTTGAGTACTGTAAAATCTCGCGTGCTTACGTCAAGCCGAAATATGAACGCTGTATAATCCTGTGTCAAAATGTTTCCATTCACCAGCGCCCTGTTCCCGTTGATATCCAAAATTTCAAATTCATTGAAGTTAATTCCTTCAGGAACAAAATTGATGACTTCATTTTCAATCGTGAATCGCGTTCCTAATGTTGTCAGATTGAGCGCTGTATTTTTAAATTCCAACTCGCCTCTGATATTTGGGCTTGCTGTACTGCCAGTAATATTAAGATTGCCTTGAAGCGCACCTTCCAGATTTGTTAACTGTCCCGCGGTAAAAGATTCTATTGTTGCCAGATTTAAGTTTGCTATATCCAGGTTTAGATCCAATTTATTGGCAACTGAATCTGTCTGGTAGAAACCAGCAAGCATTATTTCATTGCCATTCCCATTAATAGCTACTTCTACATTATACCTATCCTGAAAAGTATTATTGGCTTTAATATCCACATTCCCCAGGGTGTCACCTTTATAGGCAAAGTTGCTGATCAGTAGGTCTGAAGTAAATGCTAAACCCTGCGGTCCGCTTTTTAAATCTACCTCGCCGTCTAAAGCGCCCGTCAGAAAGTCCTGGTCCGACTCAATGATCCGTGAGACCGTAGAGAGGTTAAAATTATCTAAAAGTATTTGTAGCGTGGAATCAGCGTCATTCAGGGTATTGACTGCTATGCTTTGGCCCTGATTGCTGATGACGAGCTCATTGGCAAATAACGGCTTAGCTCCTCCAAATTGTAGAAAATTTTCTTCTGCCACTTGCCATGGCTCATAATTTAGCACGAGCGCATCGGGTGAAAAATGAAACTGAAACGCTTCCTCTATGCTACGGAATTCTCCTGCAAGCACATACTGTTCCTGGCCCAAGCTGTCCACAATCTGAAGCTTTGTTTCAATAATATCATTTTGCACGCCACCGACGATGGCAAAGTTGTTTATCATAATATCTCCCTGTCTGATCTCATCCAAACTAATTGCATAAAACAGCTGATCAGGATCCGAATTGACAAACAGGTTGAAGCTATTGAGCTTGGTGCCTGCATAATCTAATTTTGGAATCTGCAACTGAAGTTCCAGGTTGGCTGCTTCACTATCGTATATGCCTGAGATTCGTCCCGGAATAAAAGTGTTGATATCAGGGAAAATGACGTCCGTAAGCAAATCGGTATCTTTGAGTACAATTTCGAATTCGAAGTTTTGTGGCTTGAGTGGTTCTTCGAAATCCTCCTCATCCAATTTTAAATTATAGTATCTGTTGACGTGCCGCTGCAGTACCTCCGGTAAATCACCAATATTAATAGTGCCATTGAAAGTTGCTGAAAATAGCTCTGAGTCAAGTGAAATATCGGTCTTTCTTTCTTCATTGATAGACGCATAAATTAAAGAGTCGATAGGGTAGCTGACACCATCTTTTACAATCAGGACTTTCCGAATGCCCACATCACCATTCATGTCGTTAAGGCTGCTACCGGTAAAATGTGCCTCGATCCGTCCTTTTACGCTTAGTTCATCTTCCGAAAGATTAAGTGCCTGAAGGTCTGCCCCACCTAATTCAAGCACAAAATCTACATCTGGAATGGAATCTTTCATATTCACATTCCCATCGAACGCCAGTTGTAAGTTTTCATCATCTATCTTGATATCGCCACTAAACTGAGGACCCATCACCACCCCGTTGATCACAATATTATTGTATGCATATTGGTTAAATTCAAAGGTTTCGATTACTGCTTCCAGCTTAGCTTTCATATTTTCAGGCATTAACCCTGTACCATCCACTTTTGCCCTGAGGCTCAACATACCCATCGTGGAGTCTTGCCCTAAAAGCCTACCTAGTTGAAATTGCTGCAACTTAATATTGGCATGATAAGCCTCATTCCCTTCCCCGGCCCCGGCGTCTAACGCTGCGTTTGCTACCAAACTACCCAGGCTGGTAACAATGTTGGCACTGGCCTTAAAATCGTCAATATAGCCTGTAAAATCCGCCGTCATACGGATGGAATTGGGCAGGTTATATTCCGGAGGTATCGATCCTGGAGGAATTAGGCTTACCACGTCTTGTCTGCTGGTAGAGAGATTTTTTACTTGTAAATCGAAATAGGCTTTTGCCATATCAGGTAAACCTTTCACCTGCCCTTCGAGAGATAATGTGGTCGCTCGTAACGCGTTCAATTTAAAATAGGCAATGTTTAAATCTCCTACCTTTCCATCTATGCTTGTGTTCAACACTACATTGGCATTTTTTAATTTTTTGAACGACGGATCGGAGGCTAAAGCTGGTTGCAAAAATAATATATCAGCAAAGCCGATACTGGTATTGTCGAGATGAACATCTAATCCCATCTCTGCAATATTAGCGCCCACTTGATCGAGCGAACTGTAGCTGATTGCGATATGATCCTTTATTTCGGTATGCGGTGTTTTAATCAGGAGGTTATTCAGTGCTGCCTTTGTCTTATCCACCCTGATCTCGGTCGTGAAATTCGAGAGCACAAAACCACTTTTTTCCCGAAAAGAGAAATGGTTTAAATCGGCCTGGATTTCATTTTCACTATAACGGATATCATTTACTTTCATTTGGATATTAGAGACCAAAAGATGGTTAAAATCCATTCCTTCATCTTGCACTGGTTCGTTGAAATTTTCGTACCGAAAATTATTATCCGCCAGAAATAATTCTCCCAAGCTAACAGTCCAGCCTGGCGAAGTAGCCGCTTTTTGATCTACTTTTTCCTCTACATTTTTCTGAACGTTCTTCGGGAGATCTTCAGGAGTGTTTAACGTATCAGGCCTGTCAATTTCTTTTTGAATATAAGAAATCTCCGAATGTAATAGCCTGATGCTCGATAGTGCGATCTCCTGGTTTGGAAGATCAAATTGCTCAGCTTCAATTTTTAACTTTCCAAGTGCAACGGCCAATTCCTGTCTGCTCGTTCTATCCGTATATTCTACTTCCACATTTTCCAGATTCAACTGGTCCATTCCAAAATTAAAGGCTATGGGTTCGGCAGCCGTTGTGTCATCCTCATCAGGGTCAGGGTCGGGTACAGGCGTTAAAGAAACTACGGCGCGGGTATCCCTTAGATCAATCAGATCAACGAATATCTCATCGTTGTTTAGATCAAATTTGCCTATGTCTACCAGTAGATAACCCAGGTTTAGGGACGCGTTAGTTTGCGTGAGTTCATCAGCATAGGTCAGGTGTATTTGCTGCAATTCCAGGTTAAGCAAAGAGATTTTCCAGGGGGAGCTGGTCGTATCTTCCGTAGCAGAAGAATCAGAAGCAAAAGCATCCAAAATAAAATTGTAATTAAATGTTGTATCGGGAAGGGTACGAGAGACATTTGCCGTCAAATTTTCAAGTTCAATAGAGTTGATCTCTACATTTTGATTAATGAGGGCGAACATATCAATGTCTATGGCAAGGCGATGCGCATAAAGTAAAGTATCCTGTTGTAAATCCTCAATATAAATATCCTTCAGCACAATGGATTTTGGAAACGAAACATTGATTTCCCCCAGTCGTACTTCGGTATTTAGCTTCTTTTCTAAAAAGCTAACGGCCTTACCAGTTAAAAACTGCTGAGTTTGTGGAAACTGCAGGGCTACAATTACAAGCAATAGGATCGAAAATATAGCGATAAAGAGCCACATTATTACTTTCAGTGTAATTCTTATAGCTTTAGGAAGTCTCTTTAATTTTTTCAATGGCAGCTAAAAACGTAAAAAATTCTTATGAAGATTTAAGCATAAAAGGGTAGCATCAAAGACGGTTAGTCTATAATCCAGATAATTAAAGAGTTTTTGAGCATAAATTGTTCCATTTTTACAAATTTATATTTAACAGCTGATATTACTTATATTTAAGAAAAGATAAGTAAGGGCAACTTTATGACTTGTACCCAATTTAATTTAAAAGTTAGCGTTTTTTAAACACTTAAACCTGGAAAAGATATTTTCAAACCCCGATATATAAACAATGAAAACCGCTTATCGATATTTCGCAATGGTTCTGCTTATTGGACTAATGTCTTGCCAGCGTTATGAGGCTGAATCTGAGGATAGCTCCGTTGCTGAAAATGGTTTTCCCCAAAAATGGCAGTTGACTCAGATGACAGGCTCCTTCAAGGGTTCAGCAACTACCGGGAGGGCCATGGCATGGCAGGAGTACTACATTTTGCATTCAGATCGGACATTTATGAAGTCCCGTACCCAGGATGGAATAACCAAAAAGGCTACCGGCACCTTTGAATTCATTGATCTGAAAGATGGCAAATACCTGCAGTTGGATTACGATGCGCACAATGACTTAATTGGAACCTGTACATATCAGCCCAAAAGAGAATTGCTATTTGCCGACGTGGAGAACGTGATGAACGGGACATGGCTGGCTTGTGACGGCCCCGGCTTACGCTATGAGATCGTGGAAGACTCTAGCGCGGATAAACATTGATTTTGCTCGCACCGAATTAGCATTTTTCATGCGCTTTCTGATGAAGGCCCACCAGGTCCTCGGCTGCAGGTTCGTGTTTTTCAGAAAATATTACCTGAGGATAAAGGTTGACGGTAGTCATCACCAAACCTCCGTTGTCGCCTTCCTCCAAAATGCCTTCAGCAAAGTCTTCATACGAATTTACGATATAGCCATTGCTTGCTGCTATGGAAAGAAAAAATAGCATATGGCAGCTCGATAGCAACGCTACAAAGGCCTCTTCAGGGTCTATTGCCGACGCGTCCGACATCGGGAGTGAAACAATCTGTGGCGATGCAGAAGCCCACACACTTATTCCTCCATCGAATTGCCATTGATGTTTCCTGCTGTATTTCTGGTCTGTAAATACGTCTTCGCTTGCCTT
This sequence comes from Marivirga sp. ANT-B6, assembly GCA_001683905.1. Classification (GTDB taxonomy): domain Bacteria; phylum Bacteroidota; class Bacteroidia; order Cytophagales; family Cyclobacteriaceae; genus ANT-B6. The sequence continues at coordinate 24,248 of LXQK01000131.1, read as the reverse complement.
TTCCCAGCGTATCGTTGCCCTACTTTTCATGGTTCCCTTTCCGAAATTTAATTCACGAAGTTATCACTTTTGCCATGGCTCTGACAGGAAAAGTGCCTACACCTTTAAATTTAGGCGGCACAGCGGTGAAGGTGAATTTATCATCAGGTAATGCAGTTAGATTGGTCATATGTTCTACAATCAATATCCCAGCACCTAGAAGAATCGTATGGGCAGGCCTGGTATTTTTTGTCGTATCATCAATATTATGCGAATCTATTCCTACCAGCTTTACATTAGCATCTTTTAAAAATTCCGCTGCTTCTTCGCTGAGGAATGGGTTATTTTCATAATAGGATGGTGTATTCCAATTTTCATCCCAGCCGGTATGGAGCAACACCGCCCTATTCCTGAGTGATAGATCTTGTAAATGACCAACAGTAATGACTTTTGACTGCCGGTAAGGAACACGAACAACTATCGCGTCAAGGTCTGCCAGTGATGTTAGCGCAACTTCAGAAAGATCTTTGCCATCTTTGAAACGATGAAACGGACAATCGATATACGTACCCGTATTGGCTACCATTTCAATTTTCCCAATCTGAAATTCCGTTCCTTCTTCGTAAAACTGCCTGGAATCTTCCCGGCTCAAGTAATCGCACACAACCGGGGCAGGAAGCCCCTTATAAGTAATTAAACCATGCTCTATCGTATGGCTTAGGTCAATAAGCATGGTGCTTTTCGCTTGCTGCTTTTCTTGCCGTCTATGGTTTTCCTGTAATATCTCCTTTTTTAGAATGACAGTTTTTCCCACCATCAAAAGGTTCAAATCTTCAATTAAACAGGCTGCAAGGGCCTCGTCGGTGATCGTATCCCCCACAATATCCAACCGAAAATCTTCGCCTTTCAGAAAGCCACCATTGGTAAAATATACTTCAAAATTAAACTTGACACGTTTCTCCATCACTTTATTTATGGGATTTAGTCGCTCACTGCTACGGCTATTTTAGAATCCGCCGTGCCATAATAAAGGAACCACCGATTTTTAAAAAATACAAGTCCTTCAACAAAACAAACTTCATTTACTTCTCCAACTTTTTCATAGTCTTTGTCGGGGTAAATAAAATAGGAGTCTGTACGGTCTACCAGCTTGTAAGGCTGGTTTTTGTCGAAAAGCGCTTGCCCGGCGGCATAAGTATATTGAGGTAAGCCAGCAAAATTGTAATTAGCCGCGTTGCTAGCGTTGTAGATCAATAAGATCCCCTCGTCTCCATACAAGGCGAAAGGTCCAGGCTCCACCAGGCGGCTATCGAAGTACCCAGGCCGCGGGTGTAGTACCGAGATCTTCTGATGAGATTCGGCATTTTCTGCTACTTCCCAGTTGATCAAATCGGTGGACGTAGCCATGAATAAATCCGTATCGCCAAAATACATCCAGTATTTGCCATCAATTTTCCTGGCCACAATCTTATTGCCCCGCTTTTCTCCTACAATCGCGCCAGCTTTCGACCATAGATCTTTATATTTTTCATCTTTCAGCACCAGGCCATGCTTCGTCCAGGTAAGCAGGTCGGTGGAAGTGGCCAGGCTTAGGCGTGCTGTTTTTCCATCATAGGCCGTATAGGTCATGATGTAGCGCCCATCCTCACGCTCTACAATTCTAGGATCCTCAACACCATCGAAATAGCAGGAAATACAATTTTCCGTGTTGGATGTGTTATCTTCTGTTTTTTGATAATTCCATTCATACACCTTCATTCCATCCATGTCGGGATAGAAGACAGGCGCTTCTTGCTTGTTGAAGTGTAGGCCATCTTCGCTGATGGCCAGGCCAATTCGCGAGGTGCCAAGCGAGTCCTGTGCGCGATACAATAGATATACCTTGCCATCCCTGACTACAGCGGTGGGGTTCAGTACATTTCTTTCTTCCCACTTTACATCATTTCCCGTAATCGGGTCAGTGAAGTGTAAGGCCGGTTGAGGTTCTAAAATGGGATTGAGGCTGTCTACCTTTACAAAATTTTCAAAAGCCCAGGTGTTTTCCTCTGGCTGTCGCTCGTCTGTGACAGGCTGCCTCTGGCTACACCCCAATGCCGTTAATATGACTATGATACCAATTCTTCGATACATGATTTTAGCAGTTAATGCAATGATACGAATTTCTTCACTTTGCCTATAAGTTAGCTATCCTGTGGCACATACTTCATCGCTTTCGAAAAATTATTATTATTAACGGGTAATCTTTGAAGCTGATGAACGGAATATTTTACATAATGGTAGCGAAAAATTAATTTATGGAGGCGATCCGCAAGGATTTTATTATCTTCAAAAATTAATTTAAAATAAGCATCAATGAGTAAAACAAGATTAACAGTAAATAGTAATGGGTCACTGAAGGTAGAAGGCGATTTTGAAATCGTAGATAAAAATGGCAACACCTATGATTTAGGTGGTAGAACACTTGTTTCGATCTGTCGTTGTGGCCTTTCCAAGAACAAGCCGTTTTGCGATGGTTCACACAAAGGGAATTTCGAGGATGAAGCAGTAGCTTTCGATCTTCCACCAAAGAAAGTATAGCATTCATTTCAAATTTATCGAAGAAGGGGTGCAAGTTGATCATCTCCTTCTTTTGCCTTGAATACTTGCTATATTTTATCTAATCCACCTGTTGTATCGTCACTGATACGCCAGAAAATGCGGAATTGCCAGAAAATTTATCAATCAGAAACTCATCCTCCCGGTCGCTGATGCTTGAGCCCGCATGCATTTTAGCCAAATGCTGTGCTGTGGCCTGAAGATACCTCCAGCGATGTGGCAGGGGCTCACTATCCCAGGCATCGTATTCACTTCAATTGACATATATCAAGGTAAGCAATTATCCAGGCTTCTATCGTCGGTGCTTAAAATTCATCGGCGACTTTTCCGGGGAAAGGAATAACAGAATCTAAATCTTCAGTAGTCACATTAAAAGTTCGTTAAATTTTGCTGCCTAACAAAGCAGCAGTCTGTCTAAAAGCTGGTGAATCTTTAGTGACTTTTAAAAGTAGGGTAGGTGAGACGCAATTTGTAATATTATCGCCATCTCATGGCATATAAAAAATATTTCACAGAGGATTCCAACCTTTCGTACAAATATAGAGTCAAGTAAAGTGACAAGAAAAACACGAAATTTTTAAACCCGACCTTATGAAGCCCCTATATCTATCGTTGATCAAACACTTATATTGCATGGTACTGCTGGTGCCATGTGTGTTGTTTACCTCCTGCACCGACGAAGTGGAAACAACGATCACGTACACCATTCAAGAGCCCGTTTATATGCTGAGGGCAGATTTGCAGGAGGCTGTAAAAGTAACAGCGCCCAGGGGATTGGGAAGTACAGGAAAAATTTACACTAAAAGCAATTTTTTATTTATCAATGAGGTAGACAAAGGCATTCATGTGATAAACAACGCTAATCCTGCGTCGCCTCAATTCGTTAGCTTCATCGACATTCCTGGGAATATCGACATGGCTATTAAAGATAATATACTCTATGCTGATAGCTATATCGATTTGGTCGCCCTGGACATCAGTAATCCACTTGAGGTAAAGCTTGTGAAGCGGGTTGAAAATGTTTTCCCTACCTACGGGATGATCGTAAGCGATACAGCCAAGGTATTCATCGCCAGGTTTGAAGAAAAGACGATTACAGAGACAATAGAACAATATAATACCCGGTACAGAACTTTTTGGATGGAGGACGGGATTTCGGCACGACAATTTTCAACCTCTGCAGTCCCCGGTGGAGGAGGGTCTGCTGGCAAGGGTGGTTCTATGGCGCGGTTTACCATTACCGGAAATCATCTGTACACCGTTAGCATGAGCGATTTGCAGGTTTTCGATATTGCCGATGCTGCCGACCCATTGGAAGGCACAAAAATCAGTCTTGGATGGGGTATAGAAACTATTTTTCCCTATCAGAATAAGTTATTCATTGGTTCTAACACCGGCATGCACATCTACGATAATACCAACCCGACAGCACCGGAGCATCTTTCTACCTATTCACATGTAAGAAGTTGTGATCCGGTAGTGGTTGAGGGTGATCTGGCATGGGTGACTTTGCGTTCTGGCAACACCTGTGAAGGCTTTACCAACCAGTTGGAGTTATTAGACGTCAGTGACCCACGCTCACCGCAATTGCTAAAGATTTACCCGATGCAAAATCCCCACGGGCTGGGCATAGACGGAACTTCGCTTTTCCTTTGTGAAGGTGAGTTTGGACTTAAAGTATTTGATATTACCAATCATATGAAGATCAACGAAAGTATGCTGGCACATTTCAAAGATCACGACGCATTTGATGTCATTCCGTTGGGCACCCACCTTTTGCTGGTTGGAAAAGATGGGCTTTACCAGTACGATTATAGCGATCCAAAAGAGATTAAACTATTAAGTAAATTATCAATCACCAGGTAAGTGCATAGAATGAGATACCTTTGGGTAGTGCTATATTTGCTTTTATTGATTCCTGTCGGGTATGTTTCAGCGCAAGAGCAAGATGGCTCGGCGGCTGAACCTTCGCCTAATTCAACACATCCTTTTACGCCAGGCTATATCGGGGGTATTGAACTTGGATTTCTATATGGCAAACTGGAAAACCCTTTTGGTAATCCACCATCTTATTTGGCCTCACCGAGTGTTTTGATCTTTAATGGCTATCAATTCCATCGCCTGTTTACTGTTGGGCTCACCACCGGATTCGACTTTTATGAAATCGCCCTGGTGACTCCGATTGGAGTAGGCGTCAGGGGTACTTTTTTAAGAGCAAAACTAAGCCCATATTATAGCCTAGACGGCGGATACGGTGCGACCTTTCTCAGTGGGAAAGCGTTTGACCGCCGGCCTGAGGGGGGGTGGTTTTTTAATCCGGGATTAGGTTTACGGGTAGAAACCGGTAACCAAACCGCCTTCCTTTTTGGCATAGGCTTTAAAAGGCAAACGGTGAAGTCTGAGATGGCATCAGGTTGGGGCGTTACTACCAGGCAAAGCATCACCTACAACAGAATGTCATTGCGGATAGGTTTTATGTTTTAATCCATTTAGTCAAATTCTCGGATTCAAATCACTTTCAGCTATTTGCCCAGCGCTACGCTATAGCCTGATGTTTCTCACCCGTTTCTCCTTAGCACCTCGTTCGGACCAATGATACAAAATTCATCACTGAGGTGACACGACAGGCTTTTTTCTAACGTTTTAAAATCCAATCTAAAGAATCTGTATATTTAGCTCCTAAATATAGAAATACCATGCGCTATAAATTTTCGATGATTGTATTGCTTTTGATATCTTCAATCCTATCATTCTCGCAGGACAACGAACCTAAAGAGAAGAAGGATAAAAAGTGGGATGTAAATCACCCCTATGATGAAAGCTGGAACATCAAGGATGTACCTTTAAACACTGATGAAGGAACCTGGATGAACCTGGACGTCAGCCCTGATGGAAAAATAATCGTCTTTGATCTCTTGGGTGATATCTATACCATGCCAATGGGTGGGGGAAAAGCAACAGCGCTGCGCAGTGGCATGGCTTACGAGGTGCAGCCAAGGTTCAGTCCAGATGGCCAAAAAATTGCCTTCACCAGCGATGCAGGAGGTGGTGATAATATCTGGATCATGAATATCGATGGTTCCGACCCAAAGCAGCTAACCAAGGAAACATTCAGACTTTTGAACAATGCAGTTTGGACGATAGATGGGAATTCCATTATTGCAAGAAAGCATTTTACTTCCGGGCGCTCTCTTGGCGCAGGGGAAATGTGGCAATATCACATAGCCGGCAGCGAAGGCCTTCAGCTTACGGAAAGAAAAAACGATCAACAGGATGTGAATGAACCGTCAGTTTCTCCTGATGGGCGCTACCTCTATTATAGCGAAGATATGTACCCAGGTGGCATGTTTCAGTATAATAAAGATCCTAACAAGCAGATCTATGTAATCAAGCGGTATGAATTCAAAACCGGGGCGACCGAGACGATTACAGGTGGACCGGGTGGCGCGGCCCGCCCGCAGGTGTCTCGCGATGGGAATAAGCTTGCTTTTGTCAAACGCGTCAGGACCAAATCCGTCCTTTATATTCATGACCTGAAGACGGGCGAAGAATGGCCTGTATTCGATCAGCTAAGCAAAGATCAACAGGAGGCCTGGGCTATTTTTGGTGTTTATCCGGGATTTTCCTGGCTGCCTGGCAGCGAGGAAATCGTCATATGGGTCGCTGGAAAGATTAAGCGGATCAATATAAACACACTAAAGGCGCAGGATATACCTTTTGAAGTAAATAATACCATCCAAGTCGCTGAGACCCACCGGGCAAAGCACCAGGTATTTTCGGAGACATTTAATCCGAAAGTGATTCGTCATGCGGTAACATCGCCCGATGGGAAAACCCTGGTTTTTAATGCTGTAGGATACTTGTATAAGAAGAGCCTTCCGAACGGAAAACCTCAACGACTTACCCAGGGCGTGGAATTTGAGTTTGAGCCGGCTTTTACAAATAATGGAAAAGATATCATCTTTGTAACGTGGAGTGATGCCAGCATGGGGGCAATTAAGAAGGTAGCTTTATCAGGAGGAAATCCCGTATCCCTCACTAAGGAGAAAGGGATTTATCGAAATCCTTCCTCATCGCAAGACGGCCGGATGATCGTATTTACGCGCGAGAGTGGCAATACCGACCAGGGAAGGACCTTTGCCAAGGAACCAGGCATTTACACGATGAGTGCTTCTGGCGAAAGTGTAAAGAAAGTAGTTGATGAAGGTGAATTTCCTGTATTTAGTAAAGATGACGATAGGGTCTTTTTTCAGACAGGCGGGATGTTTTTTGGTGACCTTACCAAAAAACTGAAGAGTGTCGATCTGAATGGAAAAGACGAGCGAGTACATGTTCAGTCCAAAAATGCAAACCGGCTGGTGCCTAGCCCCGATAACAGATGGATAGCGTTTACCCAGCTACACCAGGGATATATAGCGCCGTTGGTCACTACCGGCAAGACTATCGATCTGGATGGAAAGACTAAAACCGTTCCAGTAGCGCAAATCACCAAAGATGCTGGTATGAACCTTCATTGGTCGAATAATAGCCAGCAAATCAACTGGACATTAGGGGATACATATTATACCAACCAGGTTTCTGAGAAATTTACCTTTCTCCCCAATTCACCGGATTCTGTTGCTCCCGTTACTGAAACAGGGATAACGATTGGCCTCGAGATGAAAGCAGATGTTCCCCAAGGTGTTATTGCCTTTACCAATGCCCGGATTATAACAATGAATGGCGGTCAGGTAATTGAAAATGGAACGATTGTAATCCGCGAAAACAAGATTGTTGCCCTCGGTAATGCCGCTGAGGTAGAAGTCCCCAAAGGCGCTAAAGTCTATGATGTGGCGGGGAAAACGATTATGCCAGGCATCGTAGATGCTCATGCGCATATTGGTGCTTTCCGATATGGTCTTACGCCACAAAAACATTGGCCGGCATATGCCAACCTCGCTTTTGGTGTAACCACCGCGCATGACCCCTCTGCTTTGAGCGAAACTGTATTTGGCATTTCAGAACTTATCAAAGCAGGACAAAGTGTTGGGCCAAGGTTATTTTCTACAGGAATCATCCTATACGGTGCCGAAGGAGATTTTAAAGCCGAAGTCAATAGCCTAGAAGATGCCCGATCTGCCCTACGACGAACGAAAGCTTTTGGTGCGACTTCCGTAAAAAGCTATAACCAGCCGCGCCGAGAGCAGCGGCAACAGATCATGCAAGCTGCCAAAGAGCTTGGCATGAATGTAGTACCGGAAGGTGGCAGCACTTTTTTTCATAATATGAGTATGGTTGTAGACGGGCACACAGGAATCGAGCATAATATTCCCGTTGCCCCGGTTTATAAAGATATCTTTACCCTGTGGGGCAACAGCAATACTGGCTACACACCTACGCTGATTGTCAATTACGGGGGAATAAACGGAGAATATTATTTCTACGAAAAAACCAATGTTTGGGAAAACGAAAGGCTACTGAATTTTACGCCGCGGCATATCGTAGATGCAAGATCCCGCCATAGAACCATGGTGCCTGAAGAAGAATATCAGCAGGGCCCTGTTCTGGTCTCTCAAACCGCCAAAGCGCTTGCCGATGTAGGCGTTAAGGTGAACCTGGGTGCCCACGGGCAGATGCAGGGCATTGGTGCCCATTGGGAGCTATGGCTATTACAAATGGGTGGCATGACCAATATGGAAGCACTGCAGGCTGCTACCATCAATGGTGCGAATTACATTGGCATGGGTGCAGAAATTGGCTCGCTGGAAGTAGGAAAACTGGCCGATCTCCTCGTCCTGGAGAATAATCCGCTCGACGACATTAGAAATTCGGAAAGCATCATCTACACCATGGTGAATGGACGGCTATATGACGCCGGGACAATGCATGAAATTGGCAACAGGCCTAAAGAACGAGGAAGTTTTTATTGGGAAAAGAATAAAACAAGCCAGGCTTTTCCATGGCATGAAAGTACAGGCAGCTTTTCTACACCAGGTTGTACCTGCCATGCAGGGGCGCAGTAGCGCTTATGGTCAATTCAAATTGCGTGATGGATTCAGGACATTACGATAGAAGGATTATTAGGATGATTCCTTCTATCTTAAGCTCCTTTTATCATAAAATATATTAAAGTAGGGAAAGATAAATGCTGAAAGTATGGAAGCGCTAGTATTTCAAATGTGTTATTACCGAATAATGAACTTGTTTCAGATTTAAAAATCAAAGTTGGCAGAGACGAAAAATATTATAATTATTCGATAAGCAAAAAGGTTTCTGAAAAGTTGCTTTTAGGGCCATCGCAAACTGGGCAAGAATAAGTGTCTGGCAGGACACCGAATTTTGTGCCGGGATGAATACCCGCCACTCCATCCCCCAATACCTCATCATAAACCGTAAAGCAATCTTGACATTGATAGACACGGTGTTTTGTGTCAACTACCTCTTTTGTGGTAATTTTTTCTGAATCTGTTGCCCTTCCCAATTGATCAAAATACATTTTACTCAACTCCATCAACAACCCAGGTAATTCAATCTTATCGATATCTTGAGCATAGGTAGTATAGTTCTGGGTGTTGGGGTCAAAGTTCTCAAAATAGAGGACGTTGTACGACGGGCGAACATCAAAATCCTTTACCAGCGTTGGCAAACTATTTTTTTCAATAACCACCGAAGCAAAATGTGATCGGTTGCCCATTTCATTACTGATACCAAAGGTAAGACCATAGGTGCTAATATCATTTTGGTCAAAACTACTGACCAAGAATTTCTTAAGCTCCAATGCCTCGCCATCATCCACAGGAACGTGCCAGTTCATTTCCAATTGCGAATGCCGAACATTTATACCTCGTTTCCCTAAGAAGCGTTCCAATTCTGGTCTGCTGGATGTTTTGATTCCTTTGACGATAAAAGATTTCCAAGGGGTAACACATATTTTACCAATACTATTGTCCAAACAAAATCCACAAAAATCCTTTAAAAAACGAAGGTCGTATTTATTGTTTCGCCAATAAAGTCCTAGCCAATAGGAGTCCGTTCCCAATCTGTTCATTCCTTCGTAGTAGGGAAAGGTTTGAAAAGGTATCTTCAATTCCTTTTCCATGGTCTTATTGTTAGTCTCCAAGTGCTTGTTCATCACAAAAAAAAGTTCCTCCACATCCTGAATATCTTCGTGGATTTCTTCGATACGTTTTGAAACGATATTGATATCCCAACTATAAATAAGTACCGGATAAAAGGCCGAAGTTTTCCAATGCGGCAGCTTTATATTCAGATACCAATAATCCTCACTGTCAGAAGCAATAAAATTAAGATTGCCATTAAAAATAGGAACCAAACGTTGTTTAGGGTCCGTAATATTGATTTTTAGCTTTGGTGAAAAATCGAATCCTTCCAAAATATAGAGATAGGTAGATCCTTTCAACCAATACGTCATATCAAAAATATCTGCTGAAACGTAGGAGCTTACAATATTTTGATAGGAACGGTTACCAATAATATCCGTATTCAATTTGGAGATACCTTCCAGCTGTTCTTCCTTGGCATCTTTTAGAGGAAATAAAATATCCTGTCTGGAGCCAAAAAATACTGTGCTTAAACCCGCAGCCTCTAGCATGGTGATTATATCCTTAAGTTCCCCAGGCGACGTAACACCGCCTTTAATTAATATTCTATGAAGGTCATCATTCATACCTATTCTTTTAATTGGCCAAAACCAGATGGTTTTTTAGTAGTTCCTTAATTTCAGGCTTGCAGCTTCCACAGCCCAATCCCGCACCTGTTTCTGAGCAGAGTTTGTTGAAATTGGTGCAGCCCCCATTTATGGCGTCCAAAATATTACCTTCTCCCACCTGACTACACGAGCAAACTATTTTCCCTTTTAGTGGCACAGAGGTCGAAGCCCCACGTAAGAGTTCGTTTCTTTTTTCAGAGAGTTCTATCTCTTCTTCGATCAATCTTTTAAATTCTGCAAACTCATTTTTATCGCCCATTAAAATGGCGCCTTTTAAGGTGTCATCCTTAACGATACATTTTTTGTAAAAACGTTTATTGACATCCATCAGGATAATTTCCTCATATGACGAATCTCCAATGGGCGCATTGACCATCCCGATACTACAAAGGTCCAGGTTTTCAAACTTTAGAATGTTCATCAACACAGAACCGCTATAGATACTACTAAAATCACCAAGGATGTAATTTGCTGCAATATCTGCCTGTTGTTCCGCTGCGGAAGTAATACCGAACAATGCATTTTTATATTCCGCAATTTCTCCCAACGCAAAAATAGTTGGGTCGCTGGATTGTAAATATGAATTGACCACCACCCCTCTATGGGTATTCAAATTGGTCTGTTTCGCCAATTCTATGTTGGGTCTGGTACCGATAGCATAGACTATGGCGTTACATTGAATAGTTCGCCCGGTTTTTAGGTTAATCAAAAGGGTATGTTTTCGCGTCCTATCTTCAAAAACGGTACTAACCTCGTTGTCAAAGTAAAGATTTATGCCCCGTTCCAAAACATCCTCGGCCAACAAACGGCTTGCAACGCTATCCAGTTGTCGTTCCATTAATTTTGGTGCCCGTTGAATAATGCTAATATTCACATCTATTTTTTTCAGTGAGGCTGCAAGTTCCAAGCCCAATAATCCACCGCCAACAATGACCACATTTTGTTCCCTTGCAGGAAGGCCTGTTTCTGCTAAATAGCTCTTTAACTTATCCGCATCTCCCTTTTCCCGCATCGTAAAACGACCTGGTAATTGTATCTGTACATCACTAGGCACATAAGCCCTACTACCCGTGGCCATAATCAAAAGATCATACGAATGTTCCGTTCCGTTTGAATCGGTTACCGTCTTTTTATGGGCATCAATCTTATCAATCCCAATACCGGAATGCAATACTACCGACAGCTTGTTCAACTCCCCCTTTTTCAACTTTTCCAGCGCATCCCATGAAAGTTCATCACTTACATAGTCAGGTAGGAGTACTCGATTATAAAATGGATTTTCTTCCTTGGAAAAAACATGTAGCGGGTCCCTTCTATTCTTTTCTCGATACGATTGAATAAATCGATACGCTGCCGCCCCGGCACCAATAATGATGATTTTCTGTTTTTGCTTAACAAATTTGGTTACCTCAACAGCACAATATTTAAAATCAGGTTCTTTTGACACGGGATCTACCAATTCGCTGGTGAGATTATTGGCCCTTCCAAAATCATTATTCAATACCTTGCCCCAATGCATGGGTAGAAACACAACAGATTTACGGATATCAAAGTTAACCTGCACTTTTACCTGTACCTGTCCCCTTCTACTTTTAACGACTGCAATATCACCCTCCTTAAGATTTCTCAAATAGGCATCGACCCTGTTCATTTCCAAATAAGGCTCTGGAATATGGGTAAGCAAACGCTTTACCTTGCCAGTTTTGGTGCGGGTATGCCATTGGTCCCTGACCCTGCCCGTATTTAAGATCAACGAATACTCGTAATCAGTTTCTTCAGACTTATTGTATAGGGTGGATGGCGCATTAAAATGCGCTTTTTTATCGTCGGTAAAAAATTGAAAGTCCGTAAATAGTCGCGGAGTTCCCATATGGGTATTGTGGGGAACGGGCCATTGAAAACTACCCTCACTGATAAGTCGGTCATAGGAAAGTCCAGAGATATCTATCTCCGTGCCTTTGGTAAGCAAACAATGCTCATCATATACCTCACTGGCATTTTTATAGTCAAAACCATGATAGCCCATAGCCTGGGCAAAACGCCATAATATTTCCGCATCTGGCATGGCTTCCCCTGGAGGGTCAATTACTTTGGGCAAATGACTGATACGCCTTTCTGAGTTGGTCATGGTGCCCTCTTTTTCTAACCATCCCGCGGCGGGCAATAACAAATCTGCAAACTTTGTAGTTTCAGAATTATGCGAGATGTCCTGTACCACTACAAACTTGGCGTTCTTCAATGCTTTTTCAACCTTATGGACGTTGGGCATACTCACGGCCGGATTGGTACAAATAATCCAGATAGCCTTTAGCTTTCCATTTTCTAACGCATCAAACATTTCCGTAGCAGTGTAACCTGGTTCCGCCTTAATCTCTCCACCTCCCCAAAAATCCGATACTTCCTTTCTATGTGCTGGGTTTCCTAAATCTTTATGGGCCGCCAACAAATTTGCCATCCCCCCCACTTCACGACCACCCATGGCATTGGGCTGTCCGGTTAATGAAAAAGGACCACAGCCAGGTTTACCGATCTGGCCAGTCAACAATGAAAGATTTATGAGCGACACATTTTTTGCGACCCCGATCACACTTTGATTGAGCCCCATGGTCCACATGCTTATAAACTTTTTGGCATTTCCTATAAATTCTGCCGCCTTACGAATAGCACTGACCTCAATGCCACATTTTTTTGCAGCTTCCCTAATTGATAATGAAAAGGCCGTTTCCTTACACGCGTTGTAATTTGTCGTATGTTTTTTAATAAAAGAAGTGTCTATTTTTCTTTTTTCGATTAACCAACGGGCAATGGCGTTGAAAAGAATAACATCGGTACCCGGCAAAATCTGCAAGTGTAAATCCGCCCCTGCACAGGTTTGGGTTTTACGGGGATCTACAACGATTATTTTTACTTGAGGATTTTGTTCCTTATGCTTTTCCAATCTGCGGTAAAGTATAGGATGACACCAGGCAGGGTTTGCCCCCGCAATCAAAAAACAGTCCGCCAACTCTATATCTTCATAGGATATAGGAACGGAGTCCTCACCCAAAGTTTTTTTATAGCCCGCGACCGCAGAACTCATACATAATCGTGAATTAGTGTCTATGTTATTGGTGCCTATAAAACCTTTGGTCAGTTTGTTGACCAGGTAATATTCCTCCGTTAAGCATTGACCGGACACATAAAATGCTACACTATCCGGACCGTGTTTGGCGATGATACTTTTAAATACTGCCGCAGCACGTTCATAGGCCGTATCCCAACTAACACGTTGTAAAGGGTGATTTCGGCTCCATCGCATTTCTGGATACAATATGCGATCCGAGGTATCTTGGGCAACATAATTTAAATTACGGCCCTTGGTACATAACATACCCTTATTGGAAGGATAATCTGGATTACCATCAACTGATATTGTTCCTTTTGCATCCACATTTACCAGCATACCACAGCCCACGCCACAATAGGAACAAATTGTTTTATGTGTTTTTTTATTTTGCATTTTACTTGTGCTGACGAGCAACTTTAATTTCAATACTGCAAAATACAAAAATACGTATTAATACGTATTTAAGTTGTGATAAAGATTAGGGTAATTTGTTATGAGTATGAATTATGTGCTATAATGCATGCGATTAATGAACTAAGACCTCATTTAAAGACAGGTATTCTAAACCAATTGATGTTTTTGCGCTTTTTTAGAAAGGTCAATTAAATTTTTAACATCCATTTTACGCATGAGGTTGAACCGGTGGGTTTCTATGGTACGCTTACTGTTCTTTAATTTTTCTGAAATCTGTTGATTGGTCAATCCGGAAAGAACCAATTCTAATATTTGCAGTTCTTTATTGGTTAAATCAAAAATATTTTCACTGGGTGTACTCTGTTTCTCGTGGTTGACTAGCGGCAACTTCAAGCCTAAAATATTGTTTACAAGTACATTGCTAATATCCCCACTGAAGTATTTGCCACCATCACGTACTATATGTATCGCTTTTATAAACTCAGTCTTATCCGTATCCTTCAACAAATAACCGTTTGCTCCTGCGCTAATTGATTTTAAGATATACTCTTCTGAATCATGCATGGAAAGTATGATGACTTTTACATTAGAATTGTTATTGTGAAGTGCTTCAACAGCTTCAATACCGTTCATGACCGGCATCCTAATATCAATTATTAGAAGATCTGGATGCAGCTTTTCAACCATCACGATAGCTTCCTCGCCATTGGAAACCTCTCCAATGACTTCCAAATCCCTTTCGGATTCTAATAAAGCCCTTATTCCATCCCTGACCAAAGCATGGTCATCTGCCAAAACAATTTTAGTGATTTCACTCATAATATAGGTAATTATACGTAACTGTGCTAAATTACATATAATTTTAAAAACGAAAAAGGCGCTGCCATACTTATGTAGTACGGGTGGCACCCCATCGAAGCATCTTTACAAAAAATTTAATCCTTTGCCGTATTCAAAAAATTCGGCTTAATGGTCAGCATCACCCATGCCCAATTCTGGTTACTTGCAGCTGCATCTTCAGCGATGCCCTTTAACTCATACATACCCTCTGCGGCGAACATTTGGGAATACCCTATAGCCAGACCATAGCCATTGAAACTTTTGGAAAATACCAGATCCACTTCCGTACCCAATAATTTTTCACTGCTCGCTAATTCCTGTTGTCCGCTAAAATTTAATACTTTGACGAGCAAGCTTGATTTTTCACCCAAGGTAAAATTGGCACTTGCGTGAATATCAGTCAATCCAACAGAATTGGCGTGGTTGCCGACGTAGAAATAATCCATAAATCCGTTGAATTTATGATTGGTGCCATAAAGAGGGAAGAACGCTTCGGTTTTATCCGTAGTACGCGCTTTATTTCCACTTATAATTTCCGCTCCTAAACCAAAATTCAACTTATCGTTCGCTTTATATCCCAGTTCAAGTCCCAATAGGTAGGCACCGCCCACTTTCAAACTATTTTGCCGTTCACCAGTCTGCAAGAATACATTTGCATTTGTATTAAAACTTCCCTTTTTATACTCCAAATGCGTTCCAATCGTCTGTAGATTACTGGTTCCATCAGCTTCGCCCAAGGTGTCAAAGTTTTGAAACCCATTGTTCAATGCCAGGATACTTCCTGAAAAATCTGTCCATTGCTGTTTAGCATATAGATATTGCATGGTTTTATAAGTAAAAAATCCAGTCGTCGTATAGGCGGTTCCAATAGACTGAAACCCGGATGGGTCATCAAAATCCTGACTAAAGGCAAGTCCAATATCCAATAAAAATTTTTCTATCTTGTATTTTAAAAGGCCCGCATCGTGGTTTCTGCCTTGCTGCGCCCAATCCAAGCCTCCAAATATACGCTCGTCGTCATAGGAAATTACCTGTCTTCCCAATTTGGCGGACCATCCTTTCCCCAGGTTGATGTTCGCCCACGCTTCAAAAACTGCAAAGGAATCATTTTGGTCATCAGGTAGAAGCTGTCTGTTCTCTCCCCAAACCATTATATCTTGAAAACTCAAATAAAATTGATAGGAATCAATCGTATACGTGGCATTTAAACGGACACGGGTTGAGATTGCAAAACCGGCATCTGCGCGATCAGGTATCAAACTCCCGTAACCATGTCTGTACTCTGCTCTTGGCCTAAACTGACCATCTAGCGAGAACTGTGAAAATGTCGCATGCGCGCTTAACAAGCTTATTGTTAGAATTAAAAAGTATTTTTTCATTGGTGTATTCAGTTTAGATTTTTTGGAAATTGCTCAGGCATGCACATCAATGATACTATTAAACTGTTCATCGTATTTATTAGATTTGAATTTTGATAAGTGCGCTTATTTGCCGGATCCAGAAATTGCCAATACACCCTTCATTTCCGCTTGCACCGCGTTTTCATCTGCGGTAGAAAATTTAATGGCCAGCGTAGTCAATGCGCTAATAACGACAAACCCACCAATGATGAAATACCCACTAGATACGGCATTTGCAGCTGCCGCTGACTGTGCTGCTTTCATAGCCGCTTCACCTAAATTGGAATTGGCCGCCAAAGCACTAGTCTCTGCTACAGCAGATTTTGATTTTAAGAACATTGCCGCCAGGAACGCCCCAACATTTCCACCCGCGCCGACAATACCCGAAATAGAACCGATCGCTTTTTTATTGATAAAAGGAACCACGGAAAATGTTGCACCTTCTGCCATTTGAACCGTTAAGCTAAATGCGATTAAGAAGATGATTCCTAGAACAAAGCTTGTAGTGATAGAGAAAATGGATAGCATTGCGCCTTCTGCAGCAAGAATTACCGTTAAAAAAATAACCCTGCCATAAAGTCCTTTTAATTTGCCAAATAGGTCGCCGAAATAACCCCCCAATGTACGAGCAAAAATGTTCATCAAGGCAAAAGAAAGCACCAAGTTTCCAGCGGCGGATCGTGACAGACCAAAGGTATTCTGCAAGTAATCATCCATAGTGCCATATACCGTTAGTTCAATACCAAAACAAGCAGCATATACGATAAATAAAATCCAAACACGGTAATCCTTCAATACACTCAAGAAAGATTCCTCGTCTTTTTTTAAATTGGGCATTTTACCTTCTTTTTTTAACTGTGCAAAGTTACCTTCTGGGGTATCTTGGGTAAAGTAATAGTAAACCACACCCATCAACATGGCAATAATACCCGCAATAATCATGGAATAACGCCATGCAATTTCATCAGCTACACCAAAACTAACCACGGCAGCGGCAATCAATGGCATTCCCAAACGGTTGGCTCCACCACCCAAGTTTCCCCAACCCGCAGAGGTGGCATTCGCAGTTCCTACAATATTTGGTGCGAACATGATAGAAGTGTGGAATTGGGTAATAACAAAGGAGGCACCTATAAATCCAATAAAAAATCTACAGAACAAAAATTGCATAGGTGTTTGAACAAATCCAATTAGGATAACAGGTATAGCTCCCAATATGAGCAAAAAGGTATAACATAATCTTGGCCCGTATCTATCGCAAAGTTTCCCTATAAGCAACCTGGCAAATACCGTCCCGGTTACCGCTAAAATGATAGAGTTCCATTTTTGATCCGGGGTAAGGCCAAGATCTTTTACCACATCGGGCATAAAAGGCACAATGCCGAACCAGGCAAAAAAACAGATAAAGAAAGCAATTGATGTAATCCAGAAGGTACGGATAGGCATACTCTTAAAATTGGACAACTTTAACGTGGTCGATTTTTTAGAAAGATTTTCCATAATGTAGATAGTTTTGATATTAATGATTTTCAAATCTACTACATAATCTACGTATTCCTACTTAGTTTTTGTTTTTTATTTATATTAAACTACGTATATATCTATCGATATACTTTTTCAGTGGTCGAAAAAATAAATAATTTTAAATTTTTTCCAGTATATTTTATGAAATATGAAACACAAGTGCTTGGATAAGCAGATAAAATATGGATTACTACGTAGTTATGATTTTTAATTGTTGACTATAAAAAATTAGAAGCCAGCGTGTAGCACACGTTGTACCTCTTCTTTAAAAAAGGACGGATGTTCCGCAACAACATCACCAATTACAATTATTCCAGGCTCTTCGATCGTTATAGCATCTATATAATTATGAATAGTCGCTAGCGTAGCTACAACACAGGATTCCTTTTCTGTAGTGCCGTTTTGAATTACCGCAATAGGAGTCATTGAACTCCTATATTTAATTACCTCAAGGGCTATCTCCCCTAATTTTCGCACGCCCATTAATATAACCATAGTGGTTGAAGAACTAGCCGCATATTTCAAATCTTGAGAGAATGACCCATCCCGTTTTGTGGCTGTCATTACCCAAAAACTACTGCTTACACCTCTTTTGGTCATGGGTATTCCCTGGCTGGACGGCACTGCTATTGAACTTGAAATCCCTGGAACTACGCTTACAGGAATGCCAAATGATTCCACAAATTCAATCTCCTCATTCGCCCTGCCAAATACAAAAGGATCTCCTCCTTTTAATCGAACCACATGTCCATATTCAAATGCATATTTTACAATAAGGTCGTTAATTTCATCTTGGGCAAACGAATGCAAACCACAGCGTTTACCTACGTACACTTTAAGGATTGCTTCGTCTAATTGCGCTAAAAGCGCTTCGCTTATTAAAGCATCATAAAGGATAACATCCGCCTCTTGTAAAATTTTTAAACCCCTTACTGTTATTAGGTCTGCTGCTCCTGGTCCTGCTCCTACTAAAGTTACTTTTGCTATTTTGTCTACTTCCATTAGGGATATATTTAGGGTTCGATTTTATCAATATGAAAACAATAGTACGTAATTATTTTGACATATTTATTTTTTTTATACGTATTTATACGTATTATTGCTTCATGGATTAAGTATAAGC
>LXQK01000131.1:0-5428 GCA_001683905.1 Marivirga sp. ANT-B6 | reverse complement strand
TTTGTGAGAAGTTTGTAGCCCGTGAAGAAAGCCAACAATTTAAATTGATTGTGTTTGGCGAAGAACCTCGTGCAGCATATGACCGTGTACACCTAAGCGAATTTTTTGTTAGCCGTGATGCAAAAAACCTGGAATTGGCCCCTTTAAATTGGTATGCTGAAAATGAAATAGAATTATTGGTAAACGAACGGGTCACGGACATCCATCGATCAAAAAAAACAATTACTACGGCTAGCGAGAAAGAATTCAATTATGACTATTTAGTATTGGCTACCGGTTCGGCTCCCTTTGTACCGCCCATAAGGGGAGTGGAGAAAGAGGGGGTTTTTGTCTATAGAACTATTGAGGACCTTGAAGCTATGTTGGGTTATGCTGAAAAAATAAAACAAAAAAAATCATTCGGAAAAGCTGCTATTTTAGGTGGCGGTCTACTAGGCCTTGAAGCGGGAAAAGCCGTAATGGATATGGGCCTTGAACCTCATGTCGTTGAATTTGCCCCTAAGCTAATGCCTAGACAATTAGACTCCAGAAGTAGCAATGTACTACAACTTACGTTGGAATCCATCGGTATTACCGTTCACACCGGCAAAGCCACGAATAGTATTTTGGGCAATGAATCCATTACCGGAATGGATTTTGGGGAAGACGACAAATTGGATGTGGATATGCTGGTCATTTCCGCAGGCATTCGCCCAAGGGATGAATTGGGCAAAACCTGTAACCTAGATATGGGCGTGCGTGGTGGCATCATCGTGAACGATAAAATGCAAACATCAGACCCGGAAATATTTGCCATTGGGGAAGTGGCCTTGTACAATCAAATGATATATGGTCTTGTAGCTCCTGGTTATGAAATGGCAGAGGTGGCCGTAAACCAAATCTTAAAAACACCTGACGTGGTCATGAAATCTGAAATAGATATGTCTACCAAACTGAAATTGATCGGGGTAGATGTTGCTAGTTTTGGAGTGCCCTATATGCCTGCCAACAAAGGTCTTTCCATAATTTATGAGAACAAAACCAAAGGAGTTTATAAGCGAATCAACGTAAGTCACGATGGGAAAACCCTTCTAGGTGGTATCATGGTAGGCGATGCCGAAGATTATAGCATCCTTCATCAAATGTACCTTAACAATATGCCTTTACCGGATAATGCGGAAGAACTTATACTAGGTTCGCGGGGCGAAGGAGGCTCGGCTTTTGGAAGCGTAATGGATTTACCAGATACAGCGGTAATATGTTCTTGTGAGGCCGTAACCAAAGGAGCGGTCTGTTGTTCCGTTTTAGAAGATGGCAATGAAACCATGAAGGCCGTAGCCAAGGCAACTAAAGCGACTACAGGTTGCGGTGGTTGTAAACCCATGGTGGCCGATTTGGTAAAGGAAAGTCTAAAAACATTGGGCAAAACTGTTAAAGACCGCTTGTGCGAACATTTTGATTTTTCACGTCAGGAACTTTTTGATCTTGTGAAATTGAAAGAAATCCAAGATTATGATGATTTGTTGGATCAGGTTGGTGCCGGTAATGGGTGTGAAGTCTGTAAACCGGCCGTTGCCGCAATTTTCGCCAGTCTCTATAATGAAACCGCCAATAAACAAGAAACCATTCAAGATAGTAACGACCGCTTCTTGGCCAATATACAACGTAATGGGACCTATTCTGTTGTACCACGGGTAGCAGGTGGTGAAATAACGCCCAAACAATTAATAGCCATGGGCAGGATTGCCCAAAAATATGACCTGTATACAAAAATAACAGGAGGGCAACGTATAGATATGTTCGGGGCAAAGCTGCACGAACTACCGCTTATCTGGGAAGAACTAATCAAAGAAGGGTTTGAAACGGGACAGGCCTATGGCAAATCTTTACGTACCGTAAAAAGCTGTGTAGGCTCTACCTGGTGCCGATATGGAATGGCTGAGAGTGTCAGCTTTGCGGTGGAAATAGAACACCGTTATAAAGGAATCCGTTCGCCACATAAATTTAAAGGAGGCGTCTCCGGTTGTATCCGCGAATGTGCAGAAGCAAGGGGAAAAGATTTTGGTTTTATCGCAGTCGACGGCGGTTGGAACGTTTATGTAGGTGGTAATGGCGGCGCAACTCCCAAACATGCATTACTTCTTGCGGAAAAGGTAGACCAAGCTACCGCTATAAAATATGTGGACCGTTTTATCATGTTCTATATCAAAACAGCAGCTCCTTTACAGCGTACCGCGCCCTGGTTGGAAAAATTGGAAGGCGGAATTACATATCTGAAAAATGTGGTGATCAATGATTCTTTGGGTATAGCGGATCAACTGGATGCGGAAATGCAAGCCCTGGTAGATTCTTATGTATGTGAATGGAAAGAAGCAGTTGAAAATCCAGAAATACGAGCGCGGTATACTCACTTCGTAAATTCCGAAGAGACCGATAGCAATATTGAATTTGTGGAACTACGGGAACAAAAAATGCCAAAAGAATGGGCTTAATGACTGGTTTCCGGAACAAAAACTAAATTTTCTACATCCTTTAAAGAATATGTTTAAACACAATAAAAATTGAATTATGTCGCTATCTCTCTTAAATACCTACCAAGCCGTTTATACTGAAGATGTAAAAGTTTGGTTTAAAGCGGCTCCTATATCCAAATTTCCTAAAAATGGCGGGGCTTGCATCAAGTATAAGGATAATCAAATCGCCGTTTTTAATTTTACCCGGGAAGGCTCCTGGTATGCTTGTCAAAATCTCTGTCCGCATAAAATGGAAATGGTACTATCTCGGGGTATGATCGGGGAGGAAAATAGCGAACCTAAAGTTGCCTGCCCGCTGCATAAAAACACGTTTTCTCTTAAAACAGGAGAGAATCTTAACGGAACCCTGGATGCGATTGCAACCTATCCCGTAAAAATAGAGGATGGCTTTGTGTATGTAGGCTTTTCTGAATAGCTTTGAACAAACAAATGCGTTATGGCGACAACAGATAAATTTTTACCGACCTTTAAGCATTTTGATGCCGGCAATAAACAAGACGCCAATGCGGAAGTTTTTCATGGCAGGACGTACCCCAGGTAAGTTCTTTACGGAATCCGTATGATGGAACGGTTAAATGAGTTTGACTTATACGCTTCTGAAGCACTGCGGCTTGCCGCGCTTTGTCAACACATCAGCAGATGCGAAATTCCCAAGGAAAACTGTGCCATGAACCGAGAACGATATTTGCGATAGCGCCAGGACTTGAAAGAATTCCATGCCAAGAAAGCATTCGAATTTTAAACGACGTTTGTTACGACCAAGAAACTATAGATGAGGTTGGTTTTTTATTGGGAAAGAAACAACTTAAAAACGTCGAGGAAACCTAAAACGTTACAGGTGTCATCTGTTTGGTGTTTTTGGAATATTCTTTTAAACCCTTGGCCCATAAACATCCGGAGGATAAAATCAATGATATTCTTCAAAAAAGCTTGGCGAAAAATTTCGTAAATAGGAAGGGAAGCTGCATTGAAATTACCGCATTCCAAATTTGTATTGGATTTGGTTTCCAAAGCAATAAATGTTTAACTACACAAAAACAGCAAACCGACTATGCCCAGCAACGTTCGTGAAACTCCTTTGGATACCGTTACCTTTTTACGCTTACGTAAATGGTATCTATTGGCTTTGGCAGGCATTGCTCTCACGATTATTGTAGCACAGGTACTTATACAACTCCATTTAAAAGGACAATCAGGAGACTCAGAGGCAGTAAATATTGCCGGTAGACAACGAGCTTTCAGCCAAAAATTGGTCAAGGAAGTACTTCTATTGAAAAATGTATCTGATGCCGACGAAAAGGAAATGTTGCTTTCGGAAATCAAAAAAACCTTAGAAATTTGGAAAGCATCACATTTAGGGCTGCAATTAGGTGATGCCTCCTATAATCTTCCTTTTGAGGATGATCAGGAAATTCAGGCTTTATTCAAAAAACTGGAGCCCCATCATTATCAAATGGTCATCGCTCTAGATAATATTTTACAGTCGCCACAAACGGATACAATTTTAAGTTCTAAAGAACTGGATGATAACCTGGCGGTATTGTTAAAAAACGAACGGCCGTTTTTGAGCATTATGGATCAGATCGTGAATGAATATGATGAACTTAGCAATGAACAACTTCAAAAACTAAAACAAAAGGAATATTGGCTACTAGGGTTTTCATTGTTGATACTCTTATTGGAAATGCTATTCATCTTCAGACCGTTGTCCATCCAAATCAAAAAAACAATTAGTCGTTTAATAGATAGTCAGCGGAAATCAAAGGAGCAACTCCATAAGATTCAAACCTTGTACAATGATAAGGAGCGTTCATTAAAGGAATTACAGGAGCTCAATTTCGTTATTGACAATGCGGCGCTATTTGCAAGTATTCGCAAAGATGGCACGGTGATTTTTATAAGTAAAAAATTTCTGGATCTATTAGGGCATGCCCAACAGAATTTGAATAAACCGTTATCCGAGATTTTAACGGTAGACGAAGGTCAACAAGCTTATTTGAAGGAAATTTTAAAAGTTAACCGTAAGAATGTTATTCGCCATGAAGAAATAAGCGTTGCTACGTCAAATGGCAAAACCATTTGGTTAGATATGTCCATTGTACCCATGCATCAATCAAGTTTGGAACAGGATATTTTGATCCTTTGTTCTGATATTACCGAGCGTAAGCAGAATCAGCTAAAAGTCGCTGAACTTACTAAGCAGAATTTCGAGGAACGCATGCGCCAGAAAAAGGCACAGGCCAGTCAGATTGTGGAAGGCCAGGAAGATGAGCGAAAACGTATTGCCAAGGATATTCATGATGGTATCGGTCAAATGCTTACCGCACTCAAATTTAATATAGAGTCTATAGACCTAAGCGATAATACCAAGACGGTAGAAAAAATTGCATACCTAAAATCCCTTACTTCAGACTTGATTAAGGGCGTACGAACGGCTACATTCAACCTAACCCCACCGGAGTTAAGTGATCATGGTATTTTTTCCGCCTTACAGAAAATGACAACGGTACTTTCAAAATTGACGGGCAAGACCATACTTTTCAAAAATAAGACGGAAGCTCATATTCGTTTTGACTCCCTGGCCGAGACCAATATTTACAGGGTTACTCAAGAGGCCGTGAACAATGCCATAAAATATGCGGATGCAAATTATATTTTGGTAACAATAAATTATAATGACCCTATTTTGAGCGTGGTCATAGATGACGATGGCAAGGGCTTCGATGACACGATTTTGAAAAAACTGCCAAAGAATACTAGTGAGGGCGGTATGGGCCTGTTCTTCATGAAAGAGCGTATAGATTACATCAATGGACGTTTGTTCATTAATTCCGAACCTGGACAAGGAACACGCGTAACCATCAATTATAAAATGGAAGAAAAGGAGATTCCTATCGAATAAACTAAACTCTACA
>LXQK01000130.1:9664-17094 GCA_001683905.1 Marivirga sp. ANT-B6 | reverse complement strand
AAAAGCCGCATCTGAAAATGAATTTGCTTTTGCCTCATCAGAAATAAAATTTAAATCTTTTGGAAAATTAAAATTAATTTCTCCAGAATTTGAGATAGTTCCGATAGGGACTGGTTGCTCTATGCCAAAAGTAAACAATACCAAATCCATTTCTTTTGATGGGTGGTTGTCTACTTTCGCGATCGACTGTGCGGTAATACTATTAATTGAAAGAAACATTTTTTGCCATTGCCATAGCCAAGCGCAGTGTATATTTAATTGAGACAAGGCCAATGGTTTTGCTCAGCCCATCAATTGAATCAAAAACACTTGCCGTCCCCAATTTGCCCCAATGGTTCAGGCTCCAAAAACCTATTTCCGATACACCCAATCCGGTGCGGCTCAAAAGTCTATCTTTCGTAAATCAAACTTTTACTATGGTTTGAATGACAAATCAAAAACTATCTGTAAATAATTCACTTTGTAGTGAGTTTGATCTGTTGAGCTAAATATAAACTCCACACAGCCTATTGAATGTAAGAATCGAAAAAATGCACGCAGATAAAATTGGTGAATTTTTTTATTGGAAATTAAGCGGTTTTTTTTAGTCCCTACATTTCTTCCTTTACAATGACGGTGTATATTTCGTCATTGCCATACTCATTTTCCACTTCTACGATATAGTCGCCGGTAGCGGGCAGGTCTATAACGCCCGTGCTGTTAAGCAATTGGCGATAGACTTGCGTGCTATTCATGCCGAGAACAGAGATATATACTTTTTTTGCGCTTGTCCGCGATGCAGTAATGCTGATTTTATTGCTTGTCGGTGCAGTGATCCGGAAACGATAAAACTGATTGAACTTTCCTAAATCTTTTACAAAGCTGACCTGAGTGGGCGTGTTCAGGGCCAATGGCACAATCTCTCTTTGCCCGATGTAGAGCGTGTACGCGCCATTATCTAATTTCATATCATTTTTCTCAGTAGGCAAGATCTCGAAAATGACTTCACCTGTATAGGGCATGGCTATCACACCGGTTTCTTTGTATTTCCCTCCATTTTCGCTGATCACTGAATGAAAAAATTGATTATGGAAACCAGAAACATAAAAAGGCTTATCGTTTACCAATTTGCGAAAAGCTACACCTGCTTGCGATGTATCTGATGCAGCTATGCCGATATTAAATCTTTCTAAGCTATCGACCTGCAAAGAATAAAAGTACTTTTTGCCCACCACATCGATCATGCCGTTAATGGCTGTAAAAGGTGTTTGATAATTGATTGCCACAGGAGGTTCCACTGAGGTGAGCCCCATCACGTATTTCTCTTGAGAAGTATTAACACTTCTTCTTGTATATTCTATGGTATAAGTCCCTGTGGTTGGTAGCTCAATGACGCCTATTTCCCAACCACCAAAAGTGAGTTCTGCCATGTCTGCATCGAACAACCTGAGATAAGGTGCTATATAATAATCTTTTTCTTTCAAAAAGGCGATGTTTATAAGGTCGCCGGCCGTTGCGGTAAAGGTAAAATGCTTTAACTCATTTATCTGCCCGTAAAATACCGTATCTTTAACATTGTACTGGCTATTTATCGAAATTGCGTTAATCTCCGGTTGCGATACGAAGAGCTCATATTTCCAATTTTCCGAGGCAACATTGTAGCCCAACTTGCTATTCATTTCTATGATATATTCGCCGGTTTCGGGTAGGGTTTGTATTTCCGTTTTGTCCCAATAGGAGCCATTGTAGACGCTCGCATCGTCAAGAAAGCAGCATCGCGCATAAAATGGCGTTTCCCTAGGTTTCCAGACGGTCATGAAAGCCCTCCATTTCGAGGAATGGATGGTAAATTGCCTTCTTTCCCCTTTTATTCCAGTTATTTTATAATATCTGCGCTCGCCAACTACTTTCATAGAATCCATGACAGTAGTCAGCACGCCGTCTAAAGTAATGGTTTGGGGATCTGTGACGGATGAAATCCCCAACACAAACTTGTTCATGTTGTCAGAGATGCCCTCGACTTCTATACGATATGTACCCGCCATAGACGAGTTGAACACCTCGGTTTGCATGTATCCTTGTGAATTTTTAGAAAAGATCCCTCCGCCTGTCGGGTTTAATACTCTCATGGTAAAAACTCCGGAGGTTGCTTCGGTAGCCAGTGCCACGTTGAACAACTGATCTTTTTTCAAATCAACGAAAAAGGTTTTAATCTCTGTCTTAAATGACCATGCGCTGTATGTATTTGTGTTGAGCTTGATCACGTCCGTTGCCGAAAGGGAAACGGTATAAGCTCCCGGCGCATTGGCCGTACCACTTACGATCAACTGATAATCACCCTCTTTTTTGATTTCGAGCGGCGTTTGAAAACTTTTGCTATTGGCAAAGTCACCTTTATAAATCAGCAAATTGTCCGGATCGCGCAATTCTGCCGAACCTTGCAGGTTGGAACCATTGGCCTGGCCAACAAATAGCAACATTTTCTCACCAACATGGCCTTTGCCCTTAATGGTAAAAGCATCAATATTATCAGCCGTTTCTATAGCCGTATTGAATGTCGTATCTGGAGCAATGATACCGGCGATTTCCCCGTATCCTGCTATGCGCTTCATCGGGATGACAAAGTTGGATGTTGTGCCGGCAGTACCGCTTTTTGTGACTGTCCCTTCATATATACCGTTGCCTGCTTTGGAAGCAAAAATTATCTCCACACCCGGAGGGCAGGCCAATGGTTGGCAGCAATTAGGTGTGCTGGGGTTGCCTCTCGGGCCTACTGAACCATCAACCTCTCCATTGATATAACAAGATGACCCACTGGGAATATCAAGTGTAGGAAGTCCATTTTTATCTATGATTTTACATTCGGGTACAGCCCACCAAGGGCTCGGCGCCACATCGTGGTTCCACCAGCTAAAGTGCATTACTTCTCCGCGCAATGCCAATCCGGTTGGCGATGCATTGGAAGCTACCACTTGGCCCATGCCTTCCTGCACCCAAACACCGGCCATATCGCTATAGGACCACAATGGATATTCCGAGTCTATCGCCAGCTTAGTACCGGTCTCATCTTTGTCCAAATAAATTGGAATGTCGATAATGGCGGATTTCCCAGGGGAAAGCTGCAACTTTTCGCCATTTTGCATCAAGGTGTAATCTGCCACGCCATAAGTCAATATCAGCGGAGCTTCACCATCAGGTGTAATGCCGGCAAACTGTCCGGGAAAAGCGTTGATGGTGGTGATGTTGGAAATATCCACAGGGGTTATGTAAACTTCTATCTCACCAGTTACCATAGAGCCATCAGCATGCATGAGGGCTTCAACAGGAAATTGAACTGAAGCGCCTTCTTTTCCGGAACCTGTACCACCCAGTTCAACATCAGAAAGCATCGTTGCCGCTTCGCGTTTGATGAGGCTCACCTCAAAATATCCCTGGCCGGAAGTGCTTTTAATTTTTAATGGAAAATGCTCGGTGACGTATCCGTTTTTGGATATTTCCATGATCTCCTTTACACCGGAAATGAAACCATCAAATCCAATTTCACCTTGGTCGTTGGTCACAAAGCTGCTGTCCATACCGGGCACAAATACATTTGCACCGGCAAGTGGCGCCCCGGTGGCATCAAAGATTAGCCCTCGCACTGCCGCCACACCGGTAGCCGCACCATTGGAGTTTATCTTCAGGTTTTTGCTGATGGATGTTTTTGCGCCATAAGTACCAACGGCCGTCATGGTAATGGTGTAGTCGCCAGTTTCAGAAAATATATGTGGGATTTTGGGTTGGCCGCCCAGGGTGCCATCATTAAAATCCCATGAGAATGACAGTGTTTCGCCATTGGCTCCGGTAGAGGCCGATCCATCGAATATGATCAATGAACCATCTTTTGAGCCATTCTCAGCAATAATCTGAAAATCTGCAGATGGCTTGTCTGCTAAGTTGAGGCTATAAACCTTGTTGCCATTTTCTGGAACGGCAAGGTCAACTTCCTCACTCACGGTAATATATTCATCTTTAATTATTTCTACTCTTACACGTGCTATCTCGGTAAATCTACCGGCACTGTTATTTTTTGATGATGGTGTTTTATCATCTTGGTTTTTGGAAATTTCTTGTAACTGCACGTCTAATTTCATGCTGCTAAGAACTGAAAACAGCCCGGTGAATATCTTTTGCTCAGTGCCTTCAAATGTAGCATTGTAGATATAAGTGCCCGCACTAATGGTTGACCCAGCCGGAATCTGCACACCTTTGAAGGTATAAAAGGCTATAAGTGGCTGCTCACCTGTCACCGAACGGTATTTAAAATGAACAGGTCCCTTACTGGCAGGATTTGGATAAATTAACGATAGGTAGTGATTACCGGACAGTGGGCCGTCGATGCCTGTTACGCGGCCTTGTATCTCAATGTCGGTGACAAACTTTCCCTCCGAATCGGTAAACGTAGTGGTTAGTAAGTTTTCATCGGCATCAAATACTTTAACTGCTACACGCAGCAGTGGCTGATTTTCATTATTTTTGACAACACCCTGAAAGGTCTCTTGCGCAAATGCCTGAACACAGAAAACAAGTAATAGAGAGATTAGGTATAATTTTTTCATCATCATTTATTTTAAGTTATGCATCAATTGAGCTTGGTTTAATTTTTTTATAAAGGCTTTCATAATTCTTCATTTTCGATTCATGGCAAAACTAAAAAAGGATACATTGACTAGATGTCTGGTATGTATCAATCTATGCAAGAAATGTAACAGGTTTATAGAGGGCGGTTATGGGGTAAGGTTGTCGTCGAACTGCTGCAAAATAATCATCCCAAAACTTGCCCAAGTTGGAACGAGGATTATCGAGAGATGAGCTTTTCATAATTTCAAATATTTTTCTTTTACCTATACAAACGCCGTCCTTTTGAGAAGTGGTTCAAGAATGTTTAGAATTGTGAATGAGTCCAAGGAGAGATGAAATAGGCGGTATAAGTTATGAACGGACCAAATTAAGCATTGACCATTAACAACTAATTTATAGCACTTAATCAAATAGGGGCAGAATGCTTGACGCAATCTACCCCTTGGAAAAAATCTATTTTTACTAGTCCTGTCGAATGTCACCAGAAGCATTATTACTAAATGTATTGCTACTTTCGGTTAGAACGGCATTTCCTGAAGCGGCACGAACACCATAGCTTTCGCTATGAGACACTAAACTATTGGTGAGTGTTAGCTTTGTTCCAGAACTAGAGCCATACATATATATATTTGCCCCACGTCCACCAGTGCCTCCACCGTAACTTACCTCTGCATTATTCAGTAAATTAAAAGAAGAGGCGGATTGAATTTCAATACCTTTCCATGCACCAGGAGATTGTGTTAATCCACTAAATACAATTTTATCAGAAGCAGTACCGTTGGCAATAATGCCTCCTTCAGATGTTACCCACAGTCTTTTCCCTGCATCAAATAGACAAACAACACCTGCTTCAAAGGTAACGTTGTCGAGTAGCTCAGCATTGCTATAGAAGTGGTACGGGATATCTAAAGCCGGAATGGTTCCTGAATTCACAAATCGAGCGTTAGTATTGCCAGCTGCTACAATTTCAATGGCCTGAATGCCATTCTCTGTAAATACCGAGTTTTTGTCAATTGAATATGAAGTCTCTGAACTAATACGTACGGGAGCCTTATCGTTGTTGCTAAAATTATTATTCGAAAATGCTACGAGCGCCGCACTATTTCCATCTACAAACAGGGCATAACCAGCTGATAATGAAATGTTAGTGTTTTCAATAGTAACTGTTGAGCTAGTGCTGCTTTGCAAATAAATGGCTGTTGGCTGTCCACCTATTTCTGAGCTTCCCGCGTGTGTAATGTCAACATAGTCGAAGCTGTTATAAACATTATTTGAGCCGACGCTAAAACCTCTCCAACTTCCTTTTACCTTATCAATTCCTCTAAAAACAATTCGATTTGTCGCAGTACCCACAGCTCTTATTGACGCCTTACTCCCTGTGAACAACAAGCGAACATTGGCCCCGCTTTCCACAATAACACCTGGATCAAATGTAACACCTGCTTGGGCTTGCAAATCATCTAAGGCATAGTAATCTGGATAATCGGAATTAATGAAAATATCCGGATAGATTGTGTTGGCATCAATCCCTCTAGGCAACACTCCGCCAATATACAAAGTAACAATGCCCGAGTTTTTACCACCTTTGTTGTCGTCAACTACTATTTCTATTTTATACAAACCTGCAAGTGAGGTTTCGAACGTGGCACGCAAGTCGGAACTGTTCGTAAGTTCAGGATTAGAATTAGCCGGAGAGTCAATAACCGTCCAGGTAGTAGCAAGTGCATCTCCATCTGGATCTGAGGTCGTAACTTCAATTACAATTGAGACATCTGTCATACCTACTTTGTCAGCACCTACATTAATGGTAGGCTGTGCATTATCGCCCGGCTTGGGGTCATCATCCGAACAGGCTGAAAAGCTTAATATCGCTGCCATTAGGCAACCTGTAATAATTATTCGAAATGATTTTTTCATAATTTTTTAATTTTAAAATGAGTGATTTTTATAGTTTTTATTCTTAATAGTTCCCAAGTCTGTTATACATCAATTAATGAGTTTTATTTTTAAGGCAAACCACCATGGGAAAAAGGATTTTTCACCCTATTCTGTTTTAATTATTAATTCTCCGTCTTTGCTGGATACTACTTCCGCTTTGATGCTCCCAATATCGAACTGGTCTCCAGGGACAAACTGATAGCCTGGGAAGGCTTGTACCACCGGAAAATATTCCTTGGTGGTAAACATGGTTATCGTAGTATTCAATGCCGGTACAATCCCCCTATCAATCACTTTGTAGCCCCCTTTAAGCAGCCCCACATAAAACTTACTACTGGGATAAGTTTTATGTATACTTTGCTTATCGTGCTTTGCCATGGCATCGAAGAGTTCCATTGCGGTTATATAGTTGGTCTCTTCATCGACAACTACAACTATTTTGGTCTCTTTAGTGGTCCGTTGTTGTGCTTGTGAATTGAACAACCCGAACATTAATACTGCCACGGTAAAAAGAAATGTCTTTCTCATAATTTTGAACTTTAGAAGGAAGATGGTGTTGTGTCACGCCAAAATTGATGGTTAATTCAGCGCACCGTTTAAACGTCGACACGGCACCATGCACCTAATCACAGCTTTCATCATTAAGTTCGGCCTTCGCTTCCTCTATGTCTTTATCGATGTCCGCTCTACTTTCTGAGGGCACACAATCATATATATCTCCCAGGGCATCGAGATAGGCAATTCCTGCGCTTTTATAGGCTGTACAATTGGCAAGGGTCGGCTCTTGGCTGTATGTAGTTGCAGCGTTCGACCAAGCTATCAACTCGGCGGTATATTGTTGCGCCCAGTTTCCATCATAGCAGTTTCCCGGGGCGGGCTCGTCTTTGCTACAA
>LXQK01000130.1:0-9537 GCA_001683905.1 Marivirga sp. ANT-B6 | reverse complement strand
AAGGCTAGATTTAATTTTCATTAATAATTTCATGATTTTTGGGTTTATCTATATTAGTTGTTTTAGTAATTACTGTGCTGACACAATCCTACCTGTGTCTATCAGAAAAATCAGCAACAGTATTGTAGTCTGCTTTTTATGGCATTATTATTTATGATTCTCTACTACAACAAAACTAATAAGGGATTCCCTGAGAGGATGTCTGGTATGTATCAATCTATGAAAGAAATGTAACAGGGATTATAAACTACTGTTTATCAATGCTTTTGGCGTATTCTTGGGGTGTGTTATGGTAGGTTTCCTTGAAACATTTAATAAAATAGGAAGGGGTGCTAAATCCCACAGCATAACCTACTTCGTTAATGGTGGCATCAGAAGTCTTAAGAATAAGCACGGCTTGTTTCAATCTTTGAGATCTGATAAATTCAGTGGTGCTCAAGCCTGTGTACGTTTGTAATTTGCGGTGCAACTGCATGCGGCTCATCCCTACTTTCTGGTGAAACGCCGTGGCATTAAATTCAGAATCCGACAAATGCTCGTCTAGAATGGCTTGTACCTTGGTTAAGAAAACTTCATCTGTAGGGGTAATGGCAATATCCTTTGCCTTTAAAACATATTCCTGTGTGTATTTAGACTTTAAGCCTTTTCGAATTTGAATCAGATTATCCATTCGCTTTTCCAGAACTGGTAATTTAAAAGGCTTAGATATGTAATCATCTGCCCCGGATTCCAATCCGTTCAATTCATTTTCGGTTTCAATACTACCGGTAAGTAATATAATGGGAATATGGCTGGTTCGTTTATCTATTTTAAGCGCATTACAGAGTTCAATCCCTGTACAAATTGGCATTCGTACATCTGTAAGGATTAGATCAGGGACGATTTTTAGAGCTTTTTCAATGCCTTCTGCTCCATTTTTTGCTTCCGATATAGCATATTTCTCTTTCCATGCGGATCTCAAAAAATCTCTCACGTCCTTATGGTCTTCCACAATAAGCACGAGCGGCATATCCTGGGCCAGCTGCTGATCTTGCTTTTCCTTGTTAGTGTCCTCCCTATCCGAAGTGAGCTTTTTTGCGCCAATTTGTGTATTTTCTATGATCTGCGCGTGATTTAATTGGGTTTTATCCAAAGGTAAGGTAACCGCAAAATGTACGGCATGTGGTTTCTCCATTTGCACTGCTACTTCGCCCTTATAAAGAGATACTAGCTCTTTTACGAGGGATAACCCAAGACCTACACCTTGTGAAGAATCGTCGTCCTGATAAAAACGATCGAATAATTTTTCTGTTTCCAATTTAGCTCCAAGAGCTATGGTATTTTTGATGTTGATATGTACCTTCTCTTCAGCCTGATGCGCCTCGAAAGAGCAATTTCCACCAGCTGGGCTATATTTGATGGCATTTGACAACAGGTTCATGGAGATTTTTTCTATAACATCACTGTCATACCAAGCCTCTTCCAACCCGTTGATTATCACCTCATACTTTATTTTATTGTTTTCTGCGCCATACTCAAACGATCTGGCTATTGTTGCCAGAAACAATCCTAAATTTCCTTTTTTTATTTTCATTTGAAGCTTGCCTTCTTCTAGTCTAGCCAAATCTAAAAGTTGATCCGCCAAAGAAATCATTCTATTGGTACTACGCTTGATCAAGGAAAAATTGGCGAAATCAGCATCAGAAAGATGGTCTTCATTAAGTTTGGCATCTATTGGAGCCGATATTAATGTGAGAGGGGTCCGCAATTCATGGGAAATATCGGTATATAGTTTTGATCTAAAATCGTTAAGCCCTTGTAAACGCTTGGTTTCTTCTTCTTTCAAACGGAATTTGATTTTTATTTCCCATCTCCATTTCAAATAGCGATACGTCCCGATAACGAGAGAAAGGAGTAATATTGAGTAAATTACCTTTGCCCATGGCGACCAATACCATGGCGGAGCAATTGAGAAGTTGATACTAGTCGATTGCTCGTTCCAGACGCCATCATAATTACTCGATCTTACCTGAAGCTCATATTCCCCAGATGGCAAAAATGCATATCGGGCAAAATGGTTATTCCCTGAAAAAATCCAGTCTTGATCGTAGTTCAGTAAACGGTATTTAAACTGGTTGTTTTCGGGAAGGGAGAATTGAAGACTGGCAAAGGTAAAGGTGAGCGTATGCTGTTGATGATTGAGTTTCATGCCCTGTTCCATAGGGTAAGGTTCGTTTGCAACCTGCATGCCCGTGATAACGGTCCTTGGCAATTGCGTGTTTTTTTTAATAGTGGTCGGTTTAAACCAATAAAAACCTTCCAGCCCACCAAAATAAAGGGTGCCATCTTTGTCGGTATGGTAGGCACCAGTATTAAATTCGGTTGCCAGACCTTCGTAATTGGTGTAATTCGTTATCTTGGGAGTTGAGTCGAAGGACTCTTCAACCTTGAACTTGGCAATGCCTTTGTTCGAACTTAGCCATAGGTTGCCTTCATGATCGGGTAAAATGGCGTAGATTACGTTATTTGCCAAACCGTCTTTTTCAGAATAAGAATGAAATTTCTCGTTTTTTATGTCATAAGCAGCCAGACCGCTTCCATAAGTTCCGATCCATAGCACGTCATCTTCGGAAAAATAGAGCGACTTTATTTTGTTGTTGGATAGGGAATTGGCATTTGGTTCAAATTGATACCATTTAATCTTTTGCTTAGCTATATTTAAATTGATGACTCCTTCTGAGTCTGTTCCAATCCAAAGACTTCCATCGCTGCCTTCTGTGATGACCCTAATATTATCACTGATTGCGAAACCATTTGTAGGATTTTGCCCATTGTATGTTTTGATAACGCCGTGCTGTTTGTCAAACTGAATGAGGCCCCGCTCCCGCGTTGCTAGCCAGAACCTATTTTTGCTGTCTTTGAAAATATCCCATATAGTAATGGCATCCAGCGAACTTTCCTTTTGAAAAAGATAATTATGGAAATTACCGTTCTTATCCAGAATCGACAACCCTCCTCCCTGGGTGCCTATCCATAGATCTCCATCATTGTCTAAGAACAGGCTCATAATCCTGTTTGAAGGTAACGAGTTGTTGTTTCTGCCTTTTGTAACAAATTTTGTCCAGCTGTTTGTGTTTGGAAAATAGTGCATGAGCCCATTGCCCGAAGTACCTATCCAAATGGAACCGTTATCATCGGTAGTAATAGCCCTGACCACATCCACAAAAATATCGTTGGGGACTTGATTATTTGTGATCGCGTTGAATTTTTCAAGGTATTCATCGTAATAACTGAGGCCGGCCCCATCTGTGCCAAACCATACTGTTCCCGTATAGTCTTCATAGATGCTTAAAATATCATTGTAGTGAATGGCCTTAGGGTCATATTTATCCGCCACAAAGTGCATGGTTGTGTTTGTGTCGAGATCGATCATATACAAACCATCGCCAAACGTACCAATCCATAACCGTTCCTTAGAATCGACAAACAGGGAAAGTATATTTAAATCAAGGGGCAGTGGCATGCTGAACGATATCTCCATTGCACTACTGAGAAAAGCCTGACCTTCATTCCTAAAAAACAAGCCCCCTCCAAATGTGCCGAACCACTGCCGTCCAGTACCGTCGATAGCTATTGTGCTGAATTTACTTCGGATGGATTTTTCAAAAAAATCCTGATTTAAGCGTGTAATTTCATTTTTTCCTTTCAGATCTATTTGAACAATGCCATGATCCGTAGCAGCAAGTATCCACTGGTCATTTTGTGCTATATCATAGATAACCCCGCTAACCTCACCTTTGAGCACTACTTCTTGTTTTTTGCTTTTAGCATTAAAAAACAATAGCCCATTTGAAGTTGTACCAATCCAATAGTTGAGATTATCGTCTTGATAGATTGTAGTGGCGTCTTTCGTAATGGGAACAGCTTCAAACTGTTTCGTTTCTTGATCGAACTTGTTTAAAATTTTGGTGGTGGGGATACACCAAATGTTTCCTTCCCTGTCCACATATACTTTGCCCAAACGGCTATGGTCAGGTCTGGTGATATCGGAAAATATGAACCGAAACACAATAAATTCTTTACCATCATACCTGTTCAGCCCATCTTGTGTGGCGATCCACAAGTATCCGGTGCTATCCTGGGCAATAGATATTCCACTATTTTGTGAAAGCCCGTCTTTGATGGATAATTGTCTAAAACTAATTTGTTCCTGTGCGTCGACACCCATGCAAATTAACAGTGTGCACAAAAAGAAAAAATAATTTTTAAATTGGTATTTTCCCACTATAATTTTTTTAAAACCTCCTTTCAAGTAATAAACGCAACAGCTTGCTGATGAAAAAACTTCACATATTGGGGTTGCAAAACTCAAGGAGACTCTGGTACAGCTTCATTTTCTTCGTTTCTAATTTTTCATTTTTTCCACTATCTATTAAAATCTATTAAAACTCCGGTATATAGGATGAGTACAGCAAAACTGGAAAAATTAAATTTTGGATGTTTGGACATATTTGTATGTTTATAGTTTATTTTGTCTTTAATACCATGAAAATGAAAGACCTAAACAGGGCTGTTGAATTGTTTTTTCGAAGAGCTGTTTCGCAGCTGATCATTTGGCCATTATGCACCTATAATTTTATGTGATGATCAAAAAAATGTTAATTATCATTTTTCTATTGGGTTTAAGAACTTTAACAATTGATGCTCAAATCATAAAAAAAAGTTTTCCTTTTACCGAGGGAAATCTACCTGTCTTTCTAGCTGAAAATGCGGAAGGAAAAATTTTATTCACCTGTGACTCTCTTCTTAAATTAGCAGAGTACGAAGAATTAGTGAATTACGTCAAACAAATTAATTCACAGCTTAGCCTCAGGTTTCAAACAAAAAAACCGCTTTTTCAAGCCAGACTTTTATTGCAAGCTACTAAGGCAGAAGCCAGACTAAGTAATGTTATAGGAAGCTATGATTTATTAAAAAGGGCAGAGCAACATCTATTTTCCACGGATATCGTTGACAGCGCACTCAACCAAGAAATCTATAGTTTTTTGTCCAATGCGTCTAGAAGATTAGGATTTTATGAAGAAGCTTTGAAATACGCACATATGCAGTTGCCTTTTATTAATGAGAATCAAAATGCTTTAGAAAAGGCTGATGCTTACAATAGCTTGGGGTTGATACATAGTAGGTTGTTCAATAAGCAACTGGCCTTAAAGTATTTTAATAAATGTTATAGTATAAGGGAAAAGGTCGCTCCTGAGTGGTTACCTTTTGTGATGAATAATATAGGTTTGTTGTATCAAAGAACCAGAGAATACGATTCTGCGCTTTATTGGTACAATAAAGCTTATCATTTTAAGCACCCGCTTCTCGGTGAAGATATTTTTGTTCATGCTACACTTTTAGCTAATACCTCAAATATATATTCTGCACAGAGCCAGAACGATGAAGCACTTGCTGCCATCAACGAGTCAATTCGAATACGACTAAAATACGAAAAAGAAAACAACAACAATGTTCTAGCTATAGCGCTGGACAAGGTAGACGTTCTTTTGAACTTGAGGGATTTGAAAAAGGCACAACTGTTACTGGATTTTATTAAAGCTTCCCTTATCCTTGGGAATGATCCAAGTTTAGATAATAGCTATTATATGCGGAAGGCCAAATTTAAGGTATTGATCAATGAATTTGATAGCGCTCTTTTCCTCATGGATGAAGCTATTCACAGCCTTGATTCTAACTTTGATCGGCAAAATGTCAAAGATTTTCTGAAGGGTTACACCCCAAATTTTCCCGAATATGGTTTGATATCTACGTTAGAGGAAAAGGGTAATATGTACCTGAAGCACTTTAAATTAACTAATGAGATGGCTGATTTAAGTCTTGCCATACTATACAATCAAAAGGCAGTGGAGTTTATGAATACCTATATTTATAGGCAACCCAACTTCATTTCAGATCCCGGGGTTTACTACCATTCGCAAAGGTTATTTGGCAAGCAACTGAATCTACTTGATCAACTTAAAATTATTGACTCCACAGCAGTATCTTCTACAGAACTCACTAAATTATTTGAAGCTGATCGGATGCATTCGGTTAAGAAAACTTTAATATATAACCAGCTTTTAGCAGGCGATTCTCATACGGAAAAATTATTAAAGGAAAGAGCAAGATTGAATAACTTCTTAATGAAAATTAATAGCAAAGATGCTAATCTCCAAAAACAAGATTCTACCTTCAATCAATTAAATGAGCTCGAAATAAAGTTAAAGTCCGCAATGGGAAGTTTGTACGACTTGAAGATCAAAGAGACTTACTTGATACCAAATAATTACCTCGAAGACTTAAAGGAAAATACCGCTTTGGTACAATATTTCTTTGCAGATAGCATACTCCATTGTCTATACGCTACCAAAGAACATTTCAAATGGTATAAAGTTGACTGGGCACCTAAGGATGATGAATGCCTGAAATCAGCCTTGAGCATGTTGAAAAATCCTGCCAATCAACAATACACTTACCTCGAAGATTTGGGCATAAAACTGTTGCCTTTTTTAAAAGATCAGAAGGAAACAGAATTGATGATCATTCCTAGTGGAATCCTAAACCATTTGCCCTTTGAGGCATTGATTGTGAGTGGCGATTTTTTAGTTAAAACCTATACGATCAGCTATTTAGAAGCATTGTCATGGCCTCTTAATACAAAACCAAAGCGAACTAATAAGTTTTTGGGATTTGCTCCATTTGTATCGTCAAAGCCCCCGGTATTTAATAACGAGACTGTATCAGCATTTAGAAATAATAATGAATTAAGTGAGTTAACAGGGAGTTTAAAGGAAATTGAAAATGGAGCTTCCTATTTTAACAGTGAAATATTTGCAAGTAGCGCAGCTACAGAGACACAATTAAAAAGTAATTCGCTTGATTTAAAAGCGGTGCATCTGGCTACCCATGGTTTAATGGAGGATAATAACCCTTTGATGAATAGTATAGTGTTAGTTGGAGACTCTCTTAATGATGGTCTTTTACATACTTATGAGCTTTTTCATTTAAAGCTGCCAGCAGAACTAGCCATTTTAAGTGCTTGTAATACAGGAACCGGAAATTACCAACACGGAGAAGGGTTGCTTAGTTTAGCCACGGGATTTTATACAGCCGGTGTGCAGAATATTCTATTTACGCTGTGGTCAATTCCCGATCGGCAAAGCACGGAGCTTGTTAGCGATTTTTATCAGTATTGGCAGGACGAAAACAAAACCATGTCAGAGGCCTTGAGGGATGCTAAACTTAACTATCTAACTCACGCTGATGAACTGAATAAACATCCGTCCTTTTGGGCAGGGTTTGTTTTGCATCAAAAACAAATAACTAAAAAGGAGGCTAAAAAGGTACCTATTTGGCCCTTTGGAGGAGGCTTTGTTTTACTTGTGATTCTGTTGTTTTTTATAATTTCCAAGCGAAATCAATCCAAAGCATCCAGCACTTCTCGCGCTTTATGAGCATATTGTGTCTCATTACCTGTCAACTTAAAGAGGATCATGTGCGCCTCCTTTTCATTATCTAATTGAAGGTATGCAAGTGCGAGATACCATTGGGACGGTACAGCAAATTTACTATTTGTGTCGACTATATTTTTAAAAATATCGACGGACTCAGCATATGCTCCAGTGGCTAAAAGGCACTGCCCAATATAAAAAGTATTACTCTCAACACCCTGTTCCCGAAATATGGCTAAAGCTTCCTGATATTTACCAGCCTCATAAAAGACAAAAGCGTTATTATAACTGCTGTCTGACCTAAGAACGGGTGCAACTACATTTGGATAAGGCTCATAATACGCTGCATAAACCTTGTTGAAGTCTGGTTTTTGATCCATTAAAAAGGTTGTGGTCACAATGATGGCAAAAATTGCGGCAGCTACTTTAAATAGTGTGGTCTGGTAAAAGCGAATATTCGTCTGAAGGTCTTCCAAAACGAATGATTCTTTTAGTCTCTTTGCTTCATTAAATTGAAAAGCTCCGTGCAAATCTTCTTCTATTTGAAGAAAGTCAGAAAACTCTTCATCATGGGCTTTTCTTAACTTCAGCGCGTCAAGCTCTTCTTCGTTTAATAGACCCTTTCTATATTTATGGAGCAAATCGTAATCTTCTTCCTTCACTTTTTCTTTCTTTTACCTCGCTAAACCTTTCCAGATTTCACGAAGTTTCTGTAAACATCTTAATTTTTGAGTTCTTACAACAGTTTCGTTTTTATAACCCATTTTATTGGCAATGGACTCTGTGCTATAATTTTCATAATAGAATAAATGCAATAATTCATTGCATGGCTTGCCCAACTTTCTGATTCCTTGAGCAAGAAGTTTTTGCTCATCTGATATTTCAAACGGATCAACAAAATCAGTTAATAGTAAACTAGCTGAAACTTCATTATACTCTTCATTACGCGTATTTCTAATTGTGTTGTGAAGTTTCCTCTTGCCTATAGCAAATAAATACGTCTTGATAGTACTTGATAATTTAGTCAGTTTGCCATTTTTTACATTGGTATAAAATGCAATCAGACTTTCCTGAAAAATGTCCTCAGAGATACTCACATCAATAGCATAATATTTCGCAACCCACGCCAGCCATTCACTTCTATGATGATTATATAGCTGATTTAAACAACGAAAGTCACCATTTTGCAACAATTCTACAATTTTCTCATCCTTAATCTTTTTCACTTAATAACCCCAGAATCAAATGTGTAAACAATGAAGACTTAAATTTAACTTTTTGTTATATTTTTAAATAAAATGTTTAAACAAGTATGCAAAAAGGCAAAGACTTCTTTAATATTCTAATAATTTTACAATTTAATTTTACGTAATATATTTATTGAAATCCCGGTGAGTAATAAATTCACTTTAAAGAAAGAGTGATTGTTTATACCGTCTCTTCTTCAATTCTCCACTACTGCAGGCTTCCAATAGCGCCTTAAGTTTGTCAATTCGCCATATAGTATTTTGTCCATTATCCCATCTCTATTAAGTTGCTTTGGTACAGATTTATACGAGCAGAAAATGTTAATGATCACTAATTAAGAAGCTTCGATCATCTTTACTAATTTTGATACAAAAGAAACAGAAAGTTAAGACAAAAAGATGCTTCCGCGCGCTAAAACCGGCCAGCCCCCAGCCTTTTTTGTCGACCAGCCTGTCTGCCACAGGCACGCACACTCGCTTTGAGCAAACATAGCCAGATTCATCAACATCATGCTATTAATAAAAAAATCATAATGAATTAGACTTTCCAAATTGAACGAAAATCACTTAAATTTAATTTAACGAGTACTATTTGCCAAAAATGCCAATTACGAACCAAGAATATGATGAGAGTAACTCCAATTAGACACACCGTTTTATAATAAAAATACAAGCTATGGTAGCTGCAATAAGCATTTTTCATTTTTTACACCTGGGTGCCCCAGCGAGTAAAGTTGGAATAAGTACGTGTTATAAAGCCGATCTTCCTTTCTGCCTGTATTTCTTTTGGAGGTATTGTAGAATCTTGTCATTTCATC
>LXQK01000013.1 GCA_001683905.1 Marivirga sp. ANT-B6 | reverse complement strand
GGATTTCATTAATGATTACATCAACTTCACCAGCCATACTGGCACATCCACCTACTGTAACAGCTACAGCATACATTCCGGCATTGGCAGTGGTAACATTGTTGATGATCGGGTTTTGGACTGCTGTATTAAATCCATTGGGCCCAGTCCAGGCATAAGTAGCACCTGCTACGGTCGGGGTAGAAAGCGTTAAGCTTCCTCCTTCGCATAGCGGGCCATTACTCGTAGCAACCGGTCTTTCAGGTATTGGATTGATCACTACATTAGTCGTGTCTGCAATACTACTACAACCCGTGATTGTAATAATTACGGCATAATTTCCTGCGGAAGAAGCAACCACGTTCGCTATTGTTGGATTTTGTGCTGTTGAAGTAAAACCGTTAGGTCCGGTCCACGCATAAGTTGCTCCAGTAACAGTCGGGGTGGATAATGTCAGATTCTGCCCGGCGCAAAGTGGGCCATTGTTATCTGCAACAGGTGTTGATGGAATCGTATTTACGACTACCGTGGTGGCAACCGGGGCGCCTGGGCATCCATTTACAGTGATGATAACGTCATAATCTCCCGCATCTGCAGCAGATATATTTGCTCTTACAGGATTTTGTACATTGGCAGTGAAACCATTAGGTCCAGTCCAGCTATAAGTAGCACCGGCAACAGCATCCGTAGTTAGCGTTAAATTTTCACCTTCACATAATGGACCATTGTTTCCTGGTGTAGGTGCGATCGGTGGATTCACAATTACGTCAGTTGTTCCAGCCAGACTTGTACAGCCATTGAGACTAATCGTCAATGAATACGTTCCGGCATTGGCAGCAACTACGTTACTAATGGTAGGATTCTGTGCTGTCGAGGTAAAGCCGTTGGGTCCTACCCAGGCATAAAGCGCGCCGGCAACCGTAGTTGTACTCAGCGTAAGTTCTTCTCCTTCACAGAGCGGGCCGTTATTAGTAGCTACTGGGGTAGTGGGTATTGGATTAATAACCACCGAAGTAACACCGGCAATACTGGCGCAGCCATTGGTCGTAATTACAACAGCATAGTTACCTGCATCTGCAGCCGTTGCGCCCGTAATCGTTGGATTTTGTTCAGTTGAGCTAAACCCGTTGGGGCCGCTCCATGCGTATGTTGCACCCGTAACAGTGGGTGTATTTAAATTGATATCTTCTCCTTCACATACAGGGCCGCTATTAGAAGCGGCCGGTGTGGCGGGTGCTGGATTTATCACAACGGTAGTGGCTACAGGTATTCCAGCACAACCATTAACTGTAATCGAGACAAAATAATCACCAGCTTGTGCAGTAGTGATATTTCCAATAGACGGACTCTGAAGGTTGGCAATAAAGCCATTAGGGCCTGTCCAGCTATACGTGGCGCCGGTAACGGCATCTGTTGTTAAGTTTAAGGTTTCACCTTCACATAGCGGCCCATTGTTAGACGGGGTTGGGGAAACCGGTGGATTGATAACTACCGCCGTCGAGCCTGCAGCGCTTGCACAACCGTTGGCTGTGATGATCAAAGAATAAGTGCCTGCATTTGCAGCAACTGCGTTATTAATTGTTGGATTTTGATCCGTAGAGGAGAAACCGTTAGGGCCAGCCCATGCATAAGTTGCCCCTGTTACAGTTGTAGTCGCTAATAATATATCTTCCCCTTCACATATAGGGCCGTTGTCAGTGACGACAGGTGTAGCCGGTGGTGCATTAACGACTACATTGGTGGCTACCGGTACGCTGGTGCATCCATTAACTGTTATGCTCACGAAATAATCCCCTGCATCAGCTGATGTTATACCGGCTCTTGTCGGACTTTGAACGTTGGCCGTAAAACCGTTGGGACCTGTCCAGGCATAGGTAGCGCCGGCAACAGTCTCTGTGGTTAGGTTTAGTGTTTCTCCGGCACATAAAGGGCCATTATTGGAGGGTGTTGGATTAACTGGTGGATTAATAACAACGGTTGTTGTTCCGGCAATACTAGTACATAGATTGATAGTCACCGTTACCGAGTAAGTACCAGCGTTTAGCGCTGTCACACCATTAATCGTTGGGTTTTGTGCTGCAGAAGTAAACCCTCCCGGACCAGACCAGGCATATATCGCCCCTACTACGGTCGGTGTACTTAATAATAGATCCTCACCAGTACATATCGGACCGTTATTGGTAGCCACTGGTGTCTCTGGAATAGGGTTGATAGTGACTGAGGTAGTTCCCGCTAAACTGGCGCACCCATTGGTGGTTACACGCACGGAGTAAATACCTTCATTTACCGATGATACCGCTGTAAGGGTAGGATTTTGTTCCACGGAACTGAACCCATTCGGCCCCGTCCAGGCATACGTTGCACCTGCCACAGTTGGCGTGCTCAATGTTATATCTTCGCCAGCACAAACAGGACCATCGTTAGAAGCTACTGGCGTAGGAGGAATAGGGTTTACAACGACCGAAGTAGCAACAGGTGCCCCAGGGCATCCGTTAACGGTAATGATAACAAAATAATCCCCTGCATCTGCTGCCGTGATATTTGCTCTTGTTGGACTTTGCACATTAGCAGAAAAGCCATTAGGCCCAGTCCAGCTATACGAAGCGCCAGCTATAACTGGCGTGGTTAAATTCAATGTTTCACCAGCACATAAAGGCCCATTGTTGGTTGGGGTGGGTGCTACTGGTGGGTTTACGACAACATCAGTTGTACCGCCCATACTTGTACATCCGGCCACAGTGACTGTTAGAGAATAAGTGCCTGCATTTGCGGCCAGCACATTGGGTATCGTTGGATTTTGAATCGATGATGTAAAGCTATTGGGGCCGGTCCAACTGTAAGTTGCTCCTGCTACGGTCGACGTTGTCAATAGCAATTCTTCTCCTTCGCATAACGGCCCATTGCTAGCAGCTACTGGCGTTGCTGGAATGTCATTGATAATAACCGTCGTCGTACCAGCTACACTGGGGCAAGTATTAGTAGAAATAATCACTGCGTAAGCGCCAGCATTGGCAGCTGTCGCTCCAACAATCGTCGGATTTTGTGCTGTAGAGGTAAATCCGTTAGGTCCTGACCAGGCATAGGTAGCGCCTGCAACAGCTGGCGTGCTCAGTATCACGTCTTCGCCTGCACACACAGGCCCGCTGTTGCTCGCTGCTGGTGTAGCCGGGGTAGTATTTACTACTACAGTAGTTGCTACCGCCGCTCCAGGGCATCCGTTTACAGTAATTGTTGCGAAATAATCACCTGCATCTGCGGCGGTTATCCCTGCTCTTGTTGGATTTTGTACATTGGCCGTAAAACCATTTGGGCCGGTCCAGCTATAGCTGGCACCAGTAACTGCCTGAGTGGTCAGATTTAAAGTTTCACCCTCGCATAACGGGCCATTGTTGGATGGCGTTGGAGCGATTGGTGGATTAATGATTACATCGGTTGTCCCTACAGCACTATTACAGCCATTGGTTGTTATTGTCAAAGCATAAGTACCGGCATGTACTGCAGTTACATTGCTAATGGTTGGATTTTGAGCTGCAGAAGCAAACCCATTAGGGCCCGTCCAGGTATAAGTGGCGCCGGCGACCGTTGTCGTACTTAAGTTCAGATTATCTCCTTCGCATAATGGCCCATTATTGGTGAGCACGGGGGTAATTGGTGTTGCATTTACAATAATGGTTTGAGTGTCGTCAATCGTACAGCCATTCTGAGAGACCGAATACGTGATTACCCAGGAGCCAGCAGTAGCGATTGAAGGATCAAATGTACCTGCCACTGGATCTGTAATT
The DNA here is from genome assembly GCA_001683905.1 of Marivirga sp. ANT-B6. Taxonomy (GTDB): domain Bacteria; phylum Bacteroidota; class Bacteroidia; order Cytophagales; family Cyclobacteriaceae; genus ANT-B6. The sequence goes on along the minus strand of LXQK01000013.1, from coordinate 3,828 downwards.
CCCGTTCCGCTCCACGTACCACCGGGCGTAGCTGCTGATAAGTTTACCGCAGGGTCATACGCACAAAAAGGCCCTGCCGGGGCAATTGTAGCATCTGGCGCCGCATTGATGACGATATTTCCGGACGCTATCTCGCAATTGTTAGTATCTGTGACTAGAACGCTATACGTGCCAGCCGTTAAACCTGTTGGATCCTCGATATTTCCTATAGCCGTAGGACCCGACCAGGTGTAACTGTAGTTCGGTGTTCCACCAGAAACAGATAGATCGATAGAACCGTTACCACTACCACAATCGGGTAAAGCTGTAAAACTTACAGCTAAAGCTGGGGGTTCTGTCAAAGTGATGTTTTGCACCTCTCGTACGCGGCAACCAAAGCCGGTAAGGGTAGTTTCTGAAGATGTAATCCTCACCCGGTATCCTGAATATGCTGGAAGGCCAGTAGTGATATCACTGATATTGCCCTGAGAAAGTCCAAAAGTCATCGTTGTCGCCATTGAGTTGGAAACACTGCCAAGGGGAAGAACAGATCCACCATCAATGATATACAATTCATAAAAGAATGGCGCCTTACCACCACTGATCGTGACCGTTATCTCTCCGTCGTTTCCTCCGTTACAGGAAATATTTTTTACACTCGTAAGCTCCGCGCCAGTGAAACACTGACTATATGAGTTACTAATGATAAATAGGGTAACAAATAGTATAAGAACTAAAATTTGTAAAAGTCTTTTCATCTTCTAATTCTCCAAAATGTTAATGCCCGACAATTGCCTTCTTTTACACCAGCCTTCTTCGTTCCCATAGGTTACTATCACACTTAAATTTTCGTGGGCAGGCAGGCTTGTGAAACGAATGGTCTCATTTGCGTTTCCAGATTGCCGGCTGACCATTTCCAAACCTTTTCCACTCACTTTATATAAAATAGCTTCAAAACTGCCTGAACTTATTACTTCAACATGAACCTCCCCTGCTATTGATGCTACTGTAGTTGGTACTACTTTCTTCAGGGTTAAGGCGTTATCACAAGTAGACTGCGCCTTTATATCCAATGAAAAGGTGATAAGAAGCACCAGAGGCACCAGATACCACTGGGTTAGTTGTAAAAAAAATCTATTCATAAAATAATTGCTTTTTCCTGCCATAAAATCTATTAAACCATTCTTCTGATGCTCACTCGCTTCAATTTTAATCAGCAACCCAATCGTAAAATGTTAATTATTAATAGAGTACGATTTAAATTCGTAGGAAAAGTACAAGGAATGCCAGCAATTAAATATTGAAATTAGCCAGAAACATTACAGTTGAGGGATAAGATGAACCTACGCACGATTTTTAAAAAACAGGACTTTATTTTTCGTGTGGTTTGGTGCTAAATCTTTGTAATGAGTTTAAATAAGGGACAAATAGGCGGGTAAAATTTTAAATTATCGTAGAATGTGTAACTTTGTCCGTATCATATAGTATGATAAATAAGTTCACGATCATTCACAATAAAAATACATTAAAATGGCATTTGATATAGAAATGATTAAAGCTGTATATGCCCAAATGGGTAATAGGATCAATACAGCTAGGAATGTAGTTGGGAAACCTTTAACACTGTCAGAAAAGATACTTTATTCACATTTATATGCAGGCGAGGTAACGGAGGCTTATGATCGTGGTAAGTCTTACGTGGAGTTTGCTCCAGACCGCGTAGCCATGCAGGATGCTACAGCCCAAATGGCCTTGCTTCAGTTTATGCAAGCAGGCAAGTCTACCGTGGAAGTTCCCTCTACCGTCCATTGCGACCACCTCATCCAGGCAGAGGTAGGTGCGACTGAAGACTTAAAAAAAGCCGTAGATACCAATAAGGAAGTATATGAATTCCTGGCTTCTGTTTCTAACAAATATGGCATCGGATTTTGGAAGCCCGGCGCAGGAATTATTCATCAGGTTGTTTTGGAAAACTATGCCTTTCCTGGTGGAATGATGATCGGTACAGACTCACATACACCCAATGCAGGTGGTTTGGGCATGATCGCTATCGGTGTGGGTGGTGCTGATGCAGTAGATGTAATGGCCGGCATGGCATGGGAGTTAAAATTCCCTAAATTAATAGGTGTAAAACTCACAGGCACTTTGAGTGGCTGGACTTCGGCCAAAGATGTAATATTAAAAGTAGCGGGGATCTTAACAGTAAAAGGTGGGACTGGTGCTATCGTGGAATATTTTGGCGAAGGAGCAGATGGTATTTCTTGTACGGGGAAAGGTACGATTTGTAATATGGGTGCTGAAATTGGCGCTACAACGTCTGTTTTTGCCTACAGCCATAAAATGAGGGAATACCTCATGTCTACCGAGAGAGAAGATATTGCCAATGAAGCTGAGAAAATAAAGGAACACCTAAGAGCTGACGAAGAAGTATATGCAAACCCTGAGCGTTATTTCGATCAGGTAATAGAAATCAACTTATCAACTTTAGAGCCGCACATCAATGGTCCGTTTACCCCTGATGCTGCATGGCCTATTTCTGATTTCGCCAACAAGGTGAGAGAACATGGCTGGCCTGAAAAACTAGAAGTAGGTTTGATAGGCTCGTGTACAAACTCGTCTTATGAAGATATTACGCGTGCTGCATCAATAGCCCACCAGGCCGTCACCAAGAACTTGAAGGCGCAGTCTGAATTTACCATTACACCCGGATCGGAGTTGGTTAGATATACAACTGAAAGAGATGGCTTACTGGATATCTTTGACGAAATGGGGGGTGTTGTTTTAGCAAATGCTTGCGGCCCTTGTATAGGCCAGTGGGCAAGACATTCTAATGATCCAAATAGAAAAAATAGTATCATCACCTCCTTTAACAGGAACTTTGCCAAAAGAAATGATGGGAATCCCAATACGCATGCTTTTGTGGCATCGCCAGAGATCGTAACAGCCTTAGCCCTGGCAGGTAATTTAACATTCAATCCCCTTACTGATACCATTACCAATAAAGATGGTGTTGAAGTAAGGTTGGACGAACCCAAAGGCATCGAGTTACCGCCTAATGGTTTCGCTGTAGAAGATGCTGGTTATCAGGCTCCTGCTGTGGATGGCAGCGGTGTGAATGTAATTGTTGACCCTGTTTCTACCAGGCTACAGTTGCTCGATCCATTTTCTGCCTGGAATGGCGCTGACCTGAAAGGGCTAAAATTGCTGATCAAAGCCAAAGGGAAATGTACTACCGATCATATTTCTATGGCAGGCCCTTGGTTGAAATACAGAGGCCACCTTGATAATATATCCAATAATATGCTCATCGGTGCGATCAACGCATATAATGACGCTACCAATAAAGTAAAAAACCAATTGACGGGAGAATATATGGAAGTTCCCGCAACAGCCCGGGCTTATAAAGCCGCAGGCCTTGGTTCGATAGTCGTTGGCGATGAGAACTACGGGGAAGGATCGTCCAGAGAGCATGCTGCCATGGAACCACGGCATTTGGGTGTCAGGGTAATTTTGGTAAAGTCTTTCGCCAGGATTCACGAGACTAACCTGAAAAAACAAGGTATGCTTGGGTTGACTTTCAATGAACCTAAAGATTATGACAAAGTAAGGGAAGACGACAACATCGATATCATTGGCTTAACCTCTTTCAGTCCGAATGTACCGCTTACAGTTGTACTGAACCATGCCGATGGAACTAAAGATGAAATAACAGCCAATCATACCTATAATGAGGGCCAGATAGAGTGGTTTAAGGCAGGATCGGCCTTGAATATGATTTCAAAGAAGAACGCATAATATAATATAGGTCATCATTAAAAGCCTTACGTGTTGAAACGTAAGGTTTTTTTT
>LXQK01000129.1:5311-6649 GCA_001683905.1 Marivirga sp. ANT-B6 | reverse complement strand
TTTTTGATGTTTACTTTAAATAATTAATGATGAGAAAAGATTCCATACTACAAAACCCCATTTACCAGCTACCAACTGAAATGGAGGTGTCAAAGGCAAGGACTTCCAGCATAGAGAAAGTCCGATATCCGAAATGTCAATCGGAGGAGTACAATAAAAGCAGGAAGATATTGCTGTTATATTATATGTACAAGCTTGCATAAGGGAAGCTACGTCCTGATCAAAAAAGAAGCTGGTCGGGTTTGCTATCCGATCAGCTCTTTCTTATATCGTTGCCGTTGTATGTTCAGATTTAGATTGTAGCTGCTGAACCGGTAATCCTATTTCTGCAGCTGGAATAAGTTGATTTTTATGTCCGGCGAACAACCAGCCCGATGAATATTCTCTCTTGTACCAAAATAGAATGTCTATTTTTAAGCATTAACAATGCGAAAGCTACGCTTCCCAGACAAATCCAACAGGCTTACCCCGGAATCATCCTCTTTTTGAGTTGAATACTTAATTTGCTGATTTTCCACGAGCTATCTTTTTTCTGTACAATTACCGGTTAAATTTTCTCCTTCCTATCACGCTCCAAAACCTTACATATCCGCGCTTTTTTTTATGAAATACCATACTGATGCAGTTTACTATTTTAGTTTAATGGGTATACATTGAAAACGGGAACAATTTGTATCATCAAAAAGCTTAATCTATGATTGTGTACGGCTGGAATTCAAAACTTATAAAACATGCACCTCTGGAATATGTAGCCTGTAAGAATTGTCAGGAGAAGAATACTTTACTAGGTATACATGCTCACTATGTACATCTTTTCTGGATTCCGATATTTCCCTATTCCAAAAAGGCGTCTTTGGTTTGTACCAATTGCCAGCAAATTACCTCGGAGAAGGAGATGACCCCAGCGTTCAAGGGCAAGGTAAAACTTTTAAAGGGCGCTGTTGGATATCCTAATTACCATTTTTCAGGGTTGGCGATACTTCTGGTTTTAGCTGGCTGGCTTACTTTTCAGAGTCATAACAACGAAAAGACACAGCTGAGCTATATACAAGTTCCATTATCAGGGGATGTGTATGCTTTAAAAGATCATGAAGAGCCTTCGGATTATAAATACTATTTTCTAAAAGTGCAGGATATAGAAGGTGACAGTTTGGTGATTTCGCCGAATTCATTTTATTATACAGCTATTCCCTCAGAACTCGATCAAAAAGATGGGTTTTACAACTACGCTATAAAGATGGCCAGGAATGAATTTTTGGTCATGCAGGAGAAAGGCGAGCTGAAAAAAATTATCAGAGAATACAAAGACATAACCGGTTTTAACAGAACAGTAGAATT
>LXQK01000129.1:0-5189 GCA_001683905.1 Marivirga sp. ANT-B6 | reverse complement strand
AGGGAATTAGATAATCGCAAAAATTATAACAACAAAAGAGGGAGCTTCATCAGGAGCTCCCTCTTTTGTTGTTATGATGGAGAAAAAATTACCCTTCTACCAAGGTTACGATACGTTCAACGGTGTTGAACGGACCCGGTATGACATTGCCTGAATTATCTACCAATTCAAGTTTGATCGTATTTTCGCCCATGGGCATGCCGTTGATGATATACGGCTGCCAGTTGTCCAGCATAAAAGATTCACCATTTACAGTTGCTCTTACTTTATTTCCATTAGCAGAAAGCTCAGTATTTACCAGGTAGAAGTCCAACATGATATTTTCTGTGTCAGCGCCTTTATATTCACCTTTTGGACGGCTATAGAACATGTGTGGTGCGTTGAGATCAGCTTTTTGCGCATTGCCTTTGCCCACGGTAAACTGGCGCAGGACGTAAGCATCTGGATGTTTCAGGCTTTCATGGTAAGATCTTGATAAGAAAGACAGTACAACATGATTGCCTTCTGCAAGTTCTTTTTGATGATTAGGTTCATACAGCGCATCATAAGGCTCATTGTTTAGAATGAAGTGAATATGTTGCCCTTTATCAGAATTGGCACATTGCTTCATATCTGCATCTGCTGTTTGAGCGGTAAGTTGATAATTTGTAATGTCATATTTGAAATCTTGAACGCCAGGCTGAAGATTTGCCGATTCCGCGGGTGCATTTAATCTCAGCATAGCATCAGGGAAGTCGGGAGATTCACTCATAGGCTCCACGGTAATGGCCTCCGGTGTTGCCGTATTGATTTCTTCTACTGTTGTTGTATCAGTAGTGGTTTCGGTATTTCTGGAAGTCTCACAGGCGCAAAAAAATGAGAAAATAATTGCAGTAAAAAAAAGTCTTTTCATAGTTTTTGATTTAATTGATCAGAATTTAAGTTATTTTAAAATTATAGAAATTAACTTAAATTTACATATTTAATAAAACAACCCAAAAATGGATAAACTGTTATACGACGAGATACCTTCTTTAGATTTGGCAGACTTTGCTGCTGGAGGAGAGGCAAAAAAGAAATTTGTGGCAGACTTAGGGAAAGCCTACCACCATATTGGCTTTGTGGCGGTTAAGAATCACGCGTTGAGCGACGCGTTAACAAAACAGATTTATGGCGTCATTCAACAATTTTTTCAGCTGCCTGACCACATCAAGCAGAGGTATGAGATACCCGGGCTGGCTGGTCAACGTGGCTACATTGGGAAAGGAAAGGAACATGCCAAAGGAAGAAAGACAGGTGATCTAAAAGAGTTTTATCATGTTGGTCAGGAAGTGACCGACCAAGATCCTATCAAAAAGGAATATCCTGATAATGTTTGGCCTGAGAAAATACCAGCATTTGAAGCTGTGGCGTTGGAAGTTTACCGCGCTCTTGAAACTACAGGCAAGCAAATGCTTCAGGCCATTGCACTTTACTTAGAACTTCCGGAAGATTATTTTGAAGCCAGAGTACATAATGGAAATAGTATATTAAGGCCGATACATTATTTTCCCATAGAAAACCCTGATGAAGTACCTGCCGATGCCGTGCGTGCAGCAGAGCATGGCGATATTAATTTGATCACGCTATTAATGGGTGCGAGTGCAGATGGACTACAGGTGCTCAGGAGAGATGGTGCCTGGATACCTATTACCGCACTTCCCGAACAATTAATAGTAAATGTGGGAGATATGTTGGCCAGGCTCACCAACAATAAATTAAAGTCGACAATTCACCGGGTCGTAAATCCTCCCCGGGAATTGATGAAAAATTCCAGGTATTCAATCCCTTTTTTCATGCATCCCAGATCAGAAATGGATCTTACCTGTCTTGAAAGTTGTGTAGACGCCGAAAATTCAAAGCAATATTCTGATATAACTGCCGGAGACTTCCTTCAGGAACGGCTGGCAGAAATAGGGTTGAAAAAATAGATATTCTCATAGTGCCTAAATTTTAATACTTCGTGCCGAAAAGATATTATATCTTTTTACGGGATGTGCTGCTGTTATCGGTAACTTCTTTTGGTGGGCCACAGGCTCATATTGCCTATCTATATGAACAGATGGTAAAAAAAAGAAGGTACATAACAGAGGAGGAGCTATTTGAATTATTTGCCCTGTGCCAAATCCTGCCAGGACCTACCTCTACCCAAACCATCACTGCCATAGGATTTAAAATTGGTGGTCCTAATCTTGCTTACTTGACATTGCTTGTTTGGGTATTACCTGCTGTATCCATCATGACTTTAGCAGCAATTATCATCTCCAGTCTACAGGCTCAGAGTATATCGCTGGAATTTACGCGTTTTATTCAGCCCATGGCTGTAGGCTTTGTTGCCTTTGCTGCTTATAGGATTAGTAGAAAGGTGATTTTTTCCCGTACTGGCATTATCCTTTTGATTATCTCTGCCGTTTTGTCGTACTTTTTTAATTCGCCCTACATTTTTCCATTGATTATTCTTGCTGGTGGCGCTATCACAGCCATTAAATATAAGTCACATCCGGCGGTGGAGAAGGATAAAATAAAGATCAATTGGAGCAACTTTTTGCTGTGGGCGGGCGTATTTATCTTCGCTGCTTTACTAGGGCACTTTACAAGGCTACTGCCTGTCAGGTTATTTGAAAATTTTTATAGAAATGGAAGTCTCATATTTGGAGGCGGCCAGGTGCTGATTCCTCTACTCTATACAGAATTTGTAGAGTTCAAGAACTACTTGTCTTCCGAGGAATTCCTAACGGGCTTTTCCATCGTTCAGGCACTTCCTGGACCTACTTTTTCCTTCAGTGCGTATATTGGCGCATTAACAATGCGGGATTATGGGTTGCTGGGTAAAGTATTGGGGGGAATCATTGCAAGCCTGGGTATCTTTTTGCCAGGTACCTTTCTTATATTTTTTGTGATCCGGTTCTGGAGCTCGTTGAAAAAATATCGTGTGATCAAGGCTTCCCTGGAGGGGATCAATGCGGCCAGCTCAGGTATGGTGACAGCCGCCGCCTTGTTATTATTTCAGCCGTTGGATACGAACGTTACAAATGTGGGAATCGTGGTTGCCACTTTCCTGCTGCTTGTGTTTACCAAAATACCAGCGCCTTTTATTATACTTTTAGGATTAATTGCTGGTCTTTTTGATTTTTTGTAGAAGTATCGGCAGATTTCCGATGTGTGGCTTTTTTAACTTTCAATAGAAGAAATGGACCTGCTTTGACGTCACCTTCAATTGCGCGGTGCGGCCACAAATCAAAGCCTTGTTTTTCGAAACTTCATGTCCTACGGGGAAGTCGAAACACACTGGATATTTAAATTCGCTGATATGTTCAAAAATGATGGTGTTTGCATCTATACCAAAGGGTGTGGCATTGTCCCTCATGCCGGTCATTTTTCCCACCACCAGGGCCGCGAGGTGATCAAGTTTTTTTGCCCGTTTCAGATGAACCATCATCCGATCGATATGATAGAGGTATTCGTCAATATCTTCAATAAATAAAATTTTACCTTCCGTATCTATATCAGAAGCGGTAGCCATAATATTATTAATAATAGAGAGGTTGCCTCCAATAACGATACCCTGTGCTTCACCGATTCGGTTTAGTGGGTGAGGATGAGTTTCAATGGGCAGCGGCTTTTCAAAGAGAGCTTCTTTCAGGCTTTGTATATCGTTCGTCGCACCCTCCTTGCCAAATAAGGCAGGCATAATGCTATGAATGGTCTGAATATGCATATTGTGAAGGTGGCCGTGCAGCGCAGTGATATCGCTGAAGCCGATAATCCATTTTGGCGCATGCCGAAGCGAAGAAAAATCAAGGTGGTCGATAATACGGGTAGTGCCATAACCACCGCGCGCGCAGAGAACAGCTTTTACTGAAGGATCATCGAGCATCGCTTGCATGTCGCTAATCCGCTCCGCATCGGTACCTGCAAATTGCCCTGAAGTATGAAATAGATGTTTACCCAACTTTACTTTCAACCCCCAGTCTGCAAATATTTTCAGCGCCTGGTTTAAATCTTCCTGTTGAATACTTCTTGCAGTAGACACGATGGCTATTAAATCGCCGGGTTGTAGAGTTGGGGGGGATTGCATCATTGCATAAATATATAAAAAAAGCTTCTACCCACCGGATAGAAGCTTTCATTCTTTCAAAGAAGAAATATTAGTTAGAAGCGGCCGGAGGTGTAACGCCAAGCTTTTTCAATACCAGGTCAGAAATATCGTCATTTTCTGATGCATATAATAGTACAGCAAATCCACCAGCATCGTTGCTAAACACGTGCGTATAGCCGTTTTCTTTAGCTACTGTAGTAATGGTATTCTGTATTTTATCGTATGCTGGTTTCAATAACTCAACCTGCTTTTTTTGTAAAGAGGCTTCGGCATCTCTTCCGAATTTTTGCAACGAGGCTTGCATATTTTGCAGCTCGGTCTCTTTGTCAGCTCTAACGATTTCAGTCATATTGGGTGCATCCTTCTGATACGTTTCAAATTTCGTCCTGAGCTCAGTTTCTTTTGATTTCAATTGATTTCCAAGTTGTGTTTCATACTCTTTCAATTGAGATTCAATTTGTTTGGCTTCCGGCAAAAGGCTTAGGACATAATCTACATTGGTGTAGCCTATCTTTAATCCTGTAGTTTGTGCGTTTACAGAGAAACCTGCTAATACAAATGCAAATACTGCGACAATCAATTTCATTTTCATATGTGTATAGTTTGGATTTAATTTATATGCTTTTTACTGGTTATAGGTTATCTCTATAAGAATCGTACCAGAAATTATTACATACATTATTTTTGTTTAGTTACTTACTTTAGTGGGCTTATTTAATTACGTCGTTAGGGTCACCCAACCCCAATTCTTCAAGTACCAGATCCGTATAATCATGTATAGGATCTGTATATATCATGACCAGGTCGCCCGACTTATCAAAAACAATTTGAAGCCGGTTGTTCTCGGCAACCTTCTTCACTGCTTCGAACACCTCGTCCTGAACCGGTTTGATCAATTCTTTTTTCTTAAGGAAGAACATCCCTTCAAAACCAAAAACCTCTTTCTGGTATTTGGTCACTTCAACTTCCAGCGCTTTGATTTCTGCTAAACGCTCCTGCTTCATTTCAGGCGTCAAAAGCACTTCTTCTGCCTGTAAAGCGTCGTAAAGGGCTTTTATATCTTTATATTTAT
>LXQK01000128.1 GCA_001683905.1 Marivirga sp. ANT-B6 | reverse complement strand
GATGCTATTATTGCTGCAACATCGCATCACCTTGATATCCCATTTATGACTTCAGACAAAGACCTCACAAAATTGACTGAATTAAATATATTATTTTACGAGAAATAATTCAGCATAAGTCTTAGGGTTTTATAGTGTTTGACCTTACTTTATTAAATCTATAAAATTCCTGAAATTTATGCATTTACAAACATAAGGCCTTTGGGGCACTGCTACCCTGCAGGCTGGCTCATCGCTAAAAAGGTCTAAAGAGACCTTCTATTTTACGCTCTGCCCTCTCACGGAAAACCAGCTTGCGGCTTACTAACAGGCTTCACCACCTCGCCTGTAAGGGACTTGCACCCTCTAGAATAATTTGATACCTTCGGTATCAGATGCCCATACGGGGTACACAAATGCTAAAACGTTCATAGCCAGCAAAAGCTGGCTATGCCGTTTAGCCAGGCCGTTGTGCTTCATATTACAATAGTAAAAAGTTGTCTAATTGGACTACTTTTTATATCTTTGATTAATGGATAAAAAAAGGAACCTCCTTTTCTTTAAAGATTATTTTGAAAATTTTTATGAGAACCAGACAGATAAGGTAAAAAAGAAAACTATCTGGACTTTAAAGGTTATTGAGGAAATTGACAGAGTTCCTGAAATCTATTTAAAACATCTGAAAAACACGACTGGCCTTTACGAAATCAGGGTGCAGGTTGGTAGTAATATTTTCAGGATTTTCTGCTTCTTCGATTTGGATAATGTAGTAGTCGTAGGCCATGGATTTCAGAAGAAAAGCCAAAAGACACCCAAACAACAAATCGAACGAGCAGAACAGATAAAAAAAGAATATTATGAGAGCAAAAGATAAAGACTTAAAAAGTTTAGACCAATTTGTGGATGAAAAATTCGGCAAAAAAGGTACCGAGAAACGCGAGGAATTCGAAACGGAATATGATGCTTTTAAATTAGGAGTTTTAATTCAACAAGCAAGAGAAGATAAAGGACTAACTCAAGAACAGCTGGCAGTACTAGCTGGAACCAACAAATCCTACATCTCAAAGTTAGAAAGAAACTTGAAGGATATCAGATTCTCGACCTTACAAAGGATTATAAACGAAGGTTTGGGCGGACATCTTGATATTACCATTAGACTTAAATAAAAGTACGAATGCACAATTGAGTAGCCTGCCGTGAGCTAAAGTGCTCACGGTGAGGCTCTCACACCACTAGCATACGGTTCTCGCACTTGGCAATTCGTCAAGCATACTATAATTGCTCTTTACACCAACTATGGCTTTGCCCTACTTTTAAGGATGGGCTAGCTATGCTTCCCAACCGAATTTTCAAGCAACAAAACGTTCGGTCCTTCATTGGCCCAGCGAGACTCTGACGTTATCCCTAAGGTGACAGCTCATTACTACCAACTACTATGACCTCTGCTGACTTTTCCCAATGTTCCAGACATCATTTGGGCTTTCCCTACAGGCTGGCTCATCGCTAAAATGTCCACTGGACATTTTCTTAACGCTCAGTCCTCCAGGTATTCCTTTCACATGCTGGCTCCTCGCACTCTCGTTCTCGGCCCTCTTTCCTCCGATTTCCTGATACATCTACACAATAGAGCTTATTGGCCAAGGGCTCTGCAAAGATGTGCTTGCTTACCCACGCTATCGTGTCTCTGTATCCAACCGCACAGGCTGGCTCCCAGTACTCCCGTACCAGGCCCTCTGTTCGTCAGTACCGGATTTTACTCATGCAATAATTTTTATTCTGTGGAATTCGTGAACGCTTTGCTAAGTTATAGTTTCGCTTTCTTCCCTGCAGGCCGACTCATCGCTAAAAAGGTCTAAAGAGACCTTTTTTTTCGCTCTGCCCTCTCACGGAAAACCAGCTTGCGGCTTACTAACAGGCTCAACAAAGTCGCCGTAAAGGACTTGCTCCCTCTAGAATAATGTGATACCTTCGGTACCAGATGCCCATACGGGGCAAACGCAGCATGTATACCTCAGTGGAGGTTCGTATTGGAAGTCAGGCGTTTTCTCACTATTTAACTTCGACAATCGGCGAACGGCTTTAAATCCCCCACCGAGGCCTAAATTTTACGTTGCCACATACTTAAAAAAAATGAATGATACACCTTATAGTTGGAAATACAGGTTCTGGAAAAACAACATACTCAACGGAATTGAAAAGAAATAACAACGGAATTATCTTTTCAATTGACAAGTGGAATAAAACGCTATTTCTTGCCGACAAAAAACCGAATGACGGATTGGAATGGTTTCTGGAAAGGATTGGCAGAGCGGAAGAAATAATAATGGAATTAGTACAACAATTGGAAAACTCAAAAACTAATTCTATACTGGACTTGGGATTGTCAAAATTTTAGCATAGAGAAAAATTTAGAAAATTTGCGGAATTGAATGGATAC
>LXQK01000127.1 GCA_001683905.1 Marivirga sp. ANT-B6 | reverse complement strand
CCACCGGATGTACCGCCTGATGCAACTTTTAAAATCACTTTTGATAGAGATGTACAGGCTGCTAGTGCTACTGCTTCAAGCGTAACGATTACTGAAGGCAGCAATAATGTGCCGGCAACAGTAAGTGCAAGTGGAAATACTGTAACGATTACCCCTACTGAGGACTTGACTCAGGGAACAATCCATACGATTACTGTAGCATCTTCTGTTATGGCTGCCGACGGAGGTGCATTTTCCAGCGTCACAAGAAGCTTTACTACTGCTGGCCGAGCACCCGCTGTTGTTCCGCAAGAGGGCAAGCTGGTCGTTTATGTGCCATTCAATGGCGAGGTAACGGAGGAAATGGGTCATGCAGTTTTAAATGATGAAATAACATTTGCCGAAGACCGATTTGGAAACTTTGAAGCCGCAGGCAATTTTAATGGTACAACAAATTATGTAGGAATTGAATATGGTGATGATATGTCTAATCCAAGCACAACAGTAAGCTACTGGATGAAGCTTCCCTCAAGTGCAGCGTATAAGGAACACATAGGCACAACAGGCGAAGGTATTACCCAATATGTAACCTTCGGCATAGGCGGTAACAACGGAACATTCCATGAGTTCAATAGATTTACTTGTTGTGACCTTGGCTATGACATTGATGTACTAAAGTACTTTACAAACCACCTTAATTCTGGATCAGCTTCAGTTTTAGCGGGTAGTGGTATTGAAATGAAAAATGAAGGAACTCCGGGAGGAGATAAAGTAGTAGAAGTTAATAATGTGGCTTGGTTGGAAGAGCAAACAGGGAAATGGGTTCACATTGTAACCACATGGAATGCGTCTGCAAGAAGAAAAGCTTTTTATATTAATGGCGTTCCTTCCACAGTTTTTGAACTAACGCCCTCAGCAGAATTTGCGCTTGATGCTGCCACTATCGACGTAGCGGGAATTGATGCAGACCCCACTAACAATACAAATTTATATCTGGGTTCGGGAGTTCCGTTTTGGGCTAAGATCGAAGGTGACGAAATTGTTCCATTTAGGGGCGGCAAGCCCTTTGCTTTCAAAGGCCAGATGGACGACTTTAGAATGTTTAGTGTTGCACTTACCGATGCGGAAGTACTGGCTTTATACAATGCAGAAAGGCCATAATCATTTCATTTAGATAAAACTTATAAGGGTATTGATGCAAATCAAAACCCTTATTTTTAAACCTATGAGAATAATATATCTCTTTTTGTTCATTATTTTACTTTTTTCTTGTAGCAGCACTGACGACGAGCCACCGGTTGTGAAGGATATTCTGCAGCTGGCTTCTGTGAAATACGGTACCATGCCATTATCACAATCCAATACCATTGGCGAGCTTCCATTAGACAAAGGGATCGTCGCAGACTTTAACCTCCCCTTAGACCGGCCATCCGCTGAAAGTAACCTTTCTATCCAGGATAAAGATGGAAATGACATATCTTTAAATTTTAACTACCTAAATAACGATAGGACCATAGTCGCTACTCCTTTAACTACATTAGTCCCCAGCATGACCTATACCCTCTCGATAGGCGAAATTAAGGCTGCATCAGGTGAAGTGTTTCCAGGTGCAATTTATCTCTTCTCAACAGCAGGCATAAACTTTAACCTTGCCAGTATTCAAATCGACGGCGAAAATTTGACCCCGTCGCAAAAAAGAATTCAAAACATCAGTGAAGATTTCAACATTGAGGCACGCTTTTCCTCCCCTTTAGATCCTTCTACAGCTTTTGCGGACTTTATCACCGTTAAGGACAATACATCCTCGCTAAATCTTCAATACACCTTAAGTGAGGATCAACAAACATTACTGATCTCTCCTGCAGGGACCATAAAATACCTCCGTAAATATACTTTCAATATATCACCCGCCCTTAAAGGTGCAGATGGAGCTTCCTTTGCTGGTTTTACCAATACTTTCTATACCGCCGTAGATTCCACTTACAAATTTCCGGCGATTACCGATGAGGCTTTGCTAACCCTTGTGCAGGAACAGACTTTTAAATACTTCTGGGACTTTGCCCACCCAGCGAGTGGCATGGCAAGGGAAAGAAATTCTTCAGGAGACCTGGTCACCAGTGGTGGCTCGGGATTCGGTGTAATGGCTATTCTTGTTGGCATTGAAAGAGGGTTTATCACCCGTCAGCAAGGTATTGACCGCCTGGAAAAGATTGTCGGATTTCTACAGACAGCCGATCGTTTCCATGGAGTTTGGCCGCACTGGATGAATGGGAATACAGGCAGGGTAATCGCCTTCAGTGCACAAGACAATGGTGGTGACTTAATAGAAACTTCCTTTATGATTCAAGGGCTACTGGCAGTCAGGCAGTATTTAGACACGGCCGTCCCGCAGGAGGCTGCTTTGTCAAATACGATTACGCAGCTTTGGGAAGAGGTGGAGTGGGATTGGTATACTAAAGGCGGGGGTAACGTCTTGTATTGGCATTGGTCACCGAATTTCGAATGGGCTATTAACTTGCCAATCCGGGGCTGGAATGAAGGCCTGGTTACCTATGTGCTGGCAGCTTCATCACCGACGCACCCTATTGATGCTTCTGTGTATCATCAGGGGTGGGCACGGAATGGAGGCATGGCAAATGGAAAAAGTTTTTATGATATTAATTTGCCTTTAGGAGAAGATTTCGGTGGACCTCTGTTTTTTGCACATTACTCGTTTTTAGGCCTCGACCCGCGTAACCTACAGGATCAATACGCCAACTATTGGACCCAAAATGTGAACCATACAAGAATCAATCATCAATATGTAGTGAGTAACCCCAGACAATTTGTGGGATATGGCGCCGCTTCCTGGGGTCTTACAGCAAGTGATAACCAGTTGGGATATTCAGCACATTCGCCAACCAATGACCTGGGGGTAATAACACCCACTGCTGCACTTTCTTCCTTCCCATACACGCCGGAAATCTCTATGGACGCTTTGAAATATTTTTATTATATACTTGGCGATAAAATGTGGGGCCCTTATGGGTTCCGGGATGCCTATAATCCAACAGAAAACTGGTATGCCAACTCGTATCTTGCTATAGATCAGGGGCCTATTGTTATTATGATAGAAAATCATCGCTCTGGCCTCCTATGGGATTTTTTTATGGCTGACCCTGAAATAACGAAAGGTCTGCAGAAACTTGGCTTCTCAGGTTACTAAAATTAATTTTTACATAAGATGCCTAACCCTAAACTTCAACGCCTGTGAAAAAGCAATATTTGATACTCTTTACCCTCGCTGGAATCGGATTTTGGTCATGTGCAGGGAATAAGACTGATCAAAAGGAGCAGAATTTTACCGTCAAAGTAGCTATTTCTAATGATTCTTTAATGACTCGCATCCAGTATGAGACCTTTCAATATTTTTGGGACAATGCTGAGCCGACATCGGGGATGGGACGTGAAAGGACCCATATGGACGGAAAATACCCCGATAATGATCTGCATATTGTCACTACGGGCGGATCCGGCTTTGGATTAATGGCCATTCTGGTAGGCATAGAAAGAGGTTTTATCACCCAAGAACAAGCACTGCAAAGGTTTGAGCAGATCACCGACTTTTTAGAAAAAGCAGATCGATTTCATGGTGCATGGCCGCATTGGCTCAACGGCGAAACCGGTAAAGTAAAGCCTTTTGGCACCAAAGATAACGGTGGAGACCTGGTGGAAACTGCCTTCCTGGTACAGGGGCTGTTGACGGTACGGGAATATTATAAAGATGGCAATGCACGAGAAAAAGGGCTGGCCGCCAAAATTGACGACCTATGGAAAGGTGTAGAGTGGAACTGGTATACCAGGGGCGAAAAAGTGTTGTATTGGCATTGGTCTCCACAGTATGCGTGGGAAATGGATTTTCCAGTAGGTGGTTATAACGAATGCCTGATCATGTATGTATTGGCAGCAGCCTCGCCAACATTTCCTATCGGTCCGGAAGTGTACCACCAGGGGTGGGCGCGAAATGGCGCTATCACCGATGACACCACCTTTATGGGTTATGAAACAGTTTTGGACCATTATGAGACTAGCGATGACCCGGTGGGGCCTTTATTTTGGGCCCATTATTCGTATCTCGGCCTCGATCCCCGCAACCTTAAGGACCGATATGCCGATTACTGGAAATTGAACCAAAACCATGCGCTAATCCATTATGCCTACGCGCTGGAAAATCCCAAAGGGTTTGAAGGATATGGCAAAAATAATTGGGGCTTAACCTCCAGCTATTCGACAAATGGGTATAACGGCCATCAACCTAGTAACGATACGGGCGTGATATCTCCGACGGCGGCTTTGTCATCTTTTCCTTACACGCCGGAGCAAAGCATGGATGTCCTCCGGTTTATCTATACGGAGGCAGATTCTCTGGTAGGTGACTACGGGCCATATGATGCCTACAGCTTTGAAAAAGATTGGTACACGCGGAGGTACCTTGCGATAGACCAGGGCCCGATTCCAGTAATGATAGAAAATCATCGAACGGGGAAACTTTGGGCGTTATTTATGGGTGCACCAGAGGTTTCTGCTGGGTTAGAGAGGATCGGATTTACCTCTTATTAACCAATACCAATCGGCGCCCAAAGTGTCAATTTTAGTAATACATTTTTTGCAACAGCCATCATCCACTAATCCTATGAAAATCGTTAAAGCCATTTTTTGCTGCTCAATATTTTTATTACAACTTCAGGTGCCGGCTTTCGCACAGGCGCAGCTTCAAAATTATGATGGGCGCTATGAGCAAAAAATTGACTCTCTTCTTGCCATGATGACCATTGAAGAAAAGATCGGGCAGCTGGTACTCTATACCAGCGATATAGATGTTACGGGTCCTACGATTCGCGAAGGTTACAAGGAAGATATCAAAAAGGGAAATGTGGGCGCTATCTTCAATGCATATGGTGCGGCCTACACCCGGATGCTCCAAAAAATCGTGATGGAAGAAACAAGGATGAAAATTCCACTTCTATTTGGGTATGATGTCATCCATGGCCACAAAACAATTTTCCCCATCCCGCTGGGCGAGTCTGCCAGCTGGGATTTGGCAGCTATAGAAAAAGGTGCCCGCATTGCAGCCATCGAGGCTTCGGCCGAAGGGTTGCACTGGACTTTTGCGCCCATGGTAGACATAGCCCGCGACCCCAGGTGGGGAAGAATTGCCGAGGGGTCCGGTGAAGATACTTATTTGACAACAAAAATAGCTGTAGCCAGAGTCAAAGGTTTCCAGGGTGATAATTTAGGCGAGCTTAATACCATATTAGCTTGCGCAAAACATTTTGCAGGATATGGCGCTGCCCTGGCTGGTAGAGACTATAATACTGTGGATATGTCCGACAGGGTACTTAGAGAGGTGTACCTGCCACCTTTTAAAGCTGCCGTAGATGCAGGCGTGGCTACCTTCATGACCTCCTTCAATGAAGTGCACGGTGTGCCGGCATCGGGCAGTCAATACCTCCTCACGGATATTTTGAAAGAAGCCTGGGGATTTGATGGGTTTATTGTAACAGATTATACCTCTATCAATGAAATGGTGCCTCATGGTGTTGTTGCCGACAATCGGG
Source organism: Marivirga sp. ANT-B6 (assembly GCA_001683905.1). Lineage (GTDB taxonomy): Bacteria > Bacteroidota > Bacteroidia > Cytophagales > Cyclobacteriaceae > ANT-B6. Next base: position 4,525 of record LXQK01000127.1, on the reverse strand, counting down.
AGGCTACGGCGCTGGCCATGCAGGCCGGTGTGGACATGGATATGCAGGGTGGGGTGTACCAGGAATATTTGCCAGCACTTTTGAAAAGCGGTGCCGTTGCAGAACAGCAAATAAATGATGCTGCCCGGAGGGTGCTGCGTATGAAATATATGCTGGGTTTATTTGATGACCCTTATAGATACTCCAGCGAAAGTCGGGAAAAGGAGCTTGTGATGCATGCTGATCACCTGGCAGCTGCCAGAGATGTAGCCAAGAAGTCTATTGTGCTTTTAAAAAATGAAAATAATACCCTCCCCTTAAAAAAGAATATCAGAAAATTGGCCGTCATTGGCCCTTTAGCTGATAACCAAAAAGAAATTATCGGATCGTGGTCTGCCGCCGGAGATTTTAAAAAGGCGGTAACCGTATTAGAGGGAATAAAGGCGGCTGTTTCTCCAGCAACTAAAATAACCTACGCAAAAGGAGCAAATATCAATGATAACCTCACTGATCAAATCGCGCAAGCGGTAAAAACAGCTGAACAAGCCGATGCCGTCATACTGGTATTAGGCGAAGAAGCGTTGATGAGTGGTGAGGCCTCCAGCCGATCGTCCATAGATTTGCCAGGTGTACAGCAGCAACTGGCACAGGCCGTACATCGAACTGGAAAACCTGTTATCGTCGTGTTGATGAATGGCAGGCCGCTGACCATCAATTGGCTCGATAAAAATGCACCAGCTATTGTTGAGACCTGGTTTCTTGGCACCCAAACCGGGCACGCTATTGCAGATGTACTTTTTGGTGACTACAACCCCTCTGGAAAACTGCCGGTCACCTTTCCGCAAAGCGTGGGTCAGATACCGCTGTTCTATAACAATAAAAATACAGGCAGGCCGAGGAGCGATCAAAAGTATACCTCAAAATACCTCGACATTTCCAATGAACCATTATATCCCTTTGGCTTTGGACTTAGTTATACCACGTTTAACTATGGTAAAGTTGCGGTGAGCAAACCTTCCTATACAATGAGCGAGAATATAATGCTGGAACTAAATGTTACCAATACAGGTAAAGTGGCAGGAGAGGAAGTGGTACAGCTTTATATCCAGGACCTGGTCGGAAGTGTTACCCGGCCTGTAAAGGAGTTGAAAGGTTTTCAAAAGATATTTCTTGCTCCCGGGGAAACCAAAAAAGTCAGCTTTTCCTTATCCGCTGATGACCTCGCTTTTTATACGCGAGATATGGAATTTAAGGCTGAGCCGGGTTTTTTCAAGGTGTTTGTTGGTACCAATTCCAGAGATGTGCAGGAGGCCGGCTTTGAGTTGGTGAAGTAAATTTAAACATAATGTTTACCGAAAATCAGATCGGCCATGGAAAACTGAAGGCCAGAGCGCTTAAAGTTGAGAAAAAATATTAAATTCCGATGACAAAACCTTTTTCGCCATGTTTCACAATCTTTTAATCTTATTTATTGCCATGCTGCCAGTCTTAGCAACAGCACAAGAGCATGTCGATGCTTTTCAAGTCGCTACGTACAATATCCGGTACGATGCAAAGGAGGATACGGCAAACCGTTGGGATACCAGGAAACATGAAATTCAGAAGCTCCTTCTTTACCATCAGGTTGATATTGTTGGTATCCAGGAAGGACTGCACCATCAGGTAGAGGATTTAGATAATTTTTTACCCCATCACAGTTTTGTAGGTGCAGGGAGAGACGATGGTGCTAAGAAAGGGGAATACAGCGCCCTTTATTTTGATAACAGGCGCTTTGCGCTACAAAAAAGCGGTACCTTCTGGCTTTCAAAAACGCCAGACAAACCTTCAAAGGACTGGGATGCAGCACTTCCGAGGGTGTGTACCTGGGCTTTACTAAAAGATAAGCAAAATGGAAAGATGGTATACGTCTTCAATACGCATTTCGACCATATAGGCAAAATTGCCCGGGTCAATAGTGCCCGTCTTATTCATGAAAAGATTAGCACGATTGCAAACAATGCACCTGTCATTTTGATGGGTGACTTCAATGTAGAGCCGGCCTCAGATGTATATGGTGTGCTTCAGACCAATAATATGAAAGATGCAATGCATCTATCAGTCATACCACATTTCGGCCCGGAGGCAACCTTCAATGGCTTTAACTTTATTGAGGTTCCCCAAAGAAGAATAGATTTCATCTTTGTAAGCCCATCTATCCGTGTTCTCAGACATAGCATCACAAACCATCATTATAATCTAAAATACCCATCAGATCACTTTCCGGTTTTAAGTGAAGTTGTTATACAATAATGAAAGGCCTTCTATGAAATTTTCTAAATCATTACCATTGCTGGTTTTATTTCTGCTATTAACGCTTGCCTCAAAGGCACAATCGCCCCAGTCAGCGCAGAAAATAGACATTAAGCCTATAGAATCATATCTACTTTATTTGCCGGAAGGATATAAAGAAACCAGCCTTCAACTATATCCGCTTATCCTTTTTTTGCATGGTTCGGGCGAAAGAGGAGATAACCTGGAGCTTATCAAAAAAAACGGATTGCCGAAACGGATTGCTGAGGGCGATCAATTTCCTTTTATAGTTGCGTCACCGCAATGCCCGGCAGGTAGGCGCTGGTCAGCCGATGACCTTAACTTGTTATTGGATTCCTTAATTATAAAATATAATGTAGATCCGGAGAGGGTTTACCTGACAGGATTGAGCATGGGCGGGTTTGGCACTTGGGATTTGGCCATAAGAAGCCCCCAAAGGTTTGCCGCTATTGCCCCGGTATGCGGTGGCGGCAAGGTAGCTGAGGTTTGTCAGGTGTCGAAGATTCCGACATGGGTTTTTCATGGCGCAAAGGACAATGTGGTCCATCCGTATCAATCAGCGCAAATGGTGGCTGCTTTAAAGGCGTGTGGCGGTAATGTAAAATTTACCCTTTATCCTGATGCAAAACACGATTCATGGGCAGCAACTTATGCTAATCCACAGCTATACGACTGGTTCTTACAGCATAAAAAACCAAATAAATGGGAGTCGGAATTTCAGGCATTTGATAAACAAGATAGTATGGGTTCGGTGAAAGAGGAGACGATGTTATTTACAGGAAGTTCTTCGATTCGCATGTGGCAGACGCTCAAGGCAGATCTCAATGCAAAGAATGCCCTTAATAGAGCTTTTGGAGGATCCACCTTTGAAGATTTGATCAAAAATATCGATAGAGTAGTTTTTCGATACCAACCCTCGAAGATATTTATCTATTCGGGCGATAACGATTTAGCAGAGGGAAAGTCTGTGGAGGAAACCTTCACCAACTATAAGGCGGTGTTTGACGGCATTCGCAAAAATTTGCCAGCTGCAGAAATTAATATTATTGCTGTCAAACCCAGCCCATCCAGAGCTCGGCTCCTTCCGGATATCAAAAGGCTTAATGCGATGATAAAGTTGCACCTATCCGGCAAGCCGAGCGCCAATTTTATTGATGTATATACGCCCATGGTTGATAAAGATGGCCAACCTGTAAAGGATTTGTTTCTAGAGGATAACCTGCATTTGAATAAGAAAGGGTATGCAATCTGGACAAAAGTGCTGAAGCCGTTCGTTAAATAATTAGGCTGACGGTCATTTTATGCCTAAATATTTTTTCGAAAGTTCCAGAAAAACGCGGGTTTAACCCTCATTCCTTATAATTTTGTGATGGTAATTTTGCCGTTCTATAGGAATCAAAATGGATTATATTCAACTGCTGGGAATAATCGCGGGCACATGTACAACCATTGCTTTTGTTCCCCAGGTAATCAAGACATACAAAACACGATCTGCCAAGGACCTTTCCACCGGCATGTTTTTAATTTTCTGGACCGGAGTGGTATTGTGGTTAATCTATGGTTTGGCTGTAAATGATCTGCCGATTATCATTGCCAATGTTATGACGCTCGTGTTGGCTACGCTATTGCTTTTCCTGAAATATAGGTACAGAAATCAATAGGAAAGCATCCGGCAAAAGCATAGGTATACTAAAATTTAAGGATAAATTCCTGTAGCTTTTCTACGTTCTCCAAATTTTTTTTCCTCTTTTTAATCTCAGATCCTACATTTGACGAATTTAAAAGTCCTCCTTTTTCCTTATCAATATCGCTGTGGGTGGAAATTAGCCCGTCAGTCGTAATGGAACCACCTCGTTTCCTCAAAAATGGCAGTAAATTATATTGGGGTGTTTCAAAAATATCAATGTGGATTTGGTAAATCCGAGGCCGGAAAATGCTTTCCGGCTTCGAATATACATTGCATGGTATTATGTTTCTATTATCGTTAGAAAGCAAAATTATCTCCTTCTCCTCCTATAAATCACCTATCCAGATATAGGTGGTTGTCCCCGTTTCACCATTTTCTTTTTTTGATGGGTATCATCAATTTTGCGATAGGATTGACTGCCGGTGAATGCAAATTATTACGTCGCTCCCAGGTTGTCGCGCTCCCAATATGCCGGACTACACGCTATATAATCCTTTTCGCAAGCATCTTATGCTTTTATAATTAAAATAGTGAAGGAAAAAAGATTAC
>LXQK01000126.1:22915-27099 GCA_001683905.1 Marivirga sp. ANT-B6 | reverse complement strand
GAAAGGCAGCGGTAGAATATGCCATTGCCAACAAAAGAACGTCTGTGACTTTAGTACACAAGGGGAATATTATGAAATATACCGAAGGTGCCTTTAAGACCTGGGGATACGCCATTGCTGAAAAAGATTATGGTGACAAGGTATACACCTGGGCGCAATATGACAAGACTGCCGAAGATAAGGGCAAAGAAGCAGCAGATGCTGCTCAATCTGCCGCAGTAAAAGCCGGGAAGATCATCATTAAAGATTCTATTGCTGATGCCTTCCTGCAGCAGATATTATTGCGTCCCGATGAATATTCTGTCGTGGCTACCTTGAACCTGAACGGTGACTATATTTCCGATGCCCTGGCGGCAATTGTTGGTGGTATAGGTATAGCGCCGGGTGCTAATATCAACTATAACACGGGACATGCTATCTTTGAAGCTACACATGGCACGGCACCGAAATACGCCGGGCAGGATAAGGTAAATCCTGGATCGGTAATTCTTTCTGGCGCCATGATGTTGGAGTATATGGGCTGGCAGGAAGCTGCTGACTTGATCTACAGCGGTCTTGAGAAAGCCATTGCCGGAAAAAAAGTAACGTATGATTTTGAAAGACAGATGGATGGCGCTACGCTATTGAAGTGCTCAGCGTTTGGCGAAGAAATTGTAAGGAACATGTAGCTTATCGCTGGCGGACTTTTGAATAAACAGGGTTGTCTTTTCTGGAGACAGCCCTGTTTTATTATTTTTTAATAGCTATCACTTTTTGTCGATAAAAGATAATTCAATTTTCATGAAAGTACAAAAATCTTAGTTAGTCAGATTTTCATTAAAAATTAAGGTTCGTTCATATCAATTCTATTTACTTTCATTTGTCTTGATACAAAAGAAACAAAAAATCAAAACAAAAAGATGCTTCCACGCTTCAAGACCGGCCCGCCATCCGCTTTTTTGTCGACCCAACCGCTCGCTTAGAAGTTATGCCGTGAAGGGTATGGCTTTTAAAAGGCTGGCAGATCATCCTGACGCTTTTTAAACCCACCGTAATATTTGCTATAGCGACATTTTAGCGTAATGACTGATGAAAACTTCCTGAAGCTTCTCAGCTTCTTCTGTCTTCCCCGCCGTGCGTAGTGTTGCCACAAGTTGATTCAACGTACTTAGGTTTTTCTCCCTTTCAAACCCAAATGATTTGTTGTATTTCAATAGGTAGGTTAGGTTTTCGTCTGCCCTATTACCTAATAACCGGGCTAGTTCCATCGCTTTTTTCTCTTCTCCCACTTTGAAAAGGTTTGATACAGTTTCAGCAGATTCATAATCAAAGTGCACGCCGGCATCAGGCATCTTTGTCAAACTATAGTTTAACGCCTGCTTGGCTCTTTCCAGATCCCCGGCTTTGATGAGTGCTTCGGCAAGGGTATTGAAAGCTGAGCGGTGGCTGGTTACAAAATTTCTGTAGTCATCGGTATAATAGACATCCGGGTTGTCCAACTCCCGGAAATAAAACTCCTTCATCAGGTTGTTGTACATTACGTCATTGTTGACGAAGATTTGTTGAGGATTTGGGTTTTCAACTGGTAGTAGTCGGTACGCATTACCTTCCTGCAACACATAGTTGTTTAGGTTCATTGCAATACCTTGTAAGGAGGTATTATTAAAATAAATCGGGCGCTCCCAGTTATTATTGGCTATCATATCCAATATCATCAGATCCTTCTTTTCGATATTCCTGCCTTTAACAGTCCAGGTCATCCGCTCTGTAATCAGGTTTTCCTTATCTTTTGGTACTATGCCTCTGGCAATTATATCCTGTTTGTTAATCGGTAGAAATAAGGTGGTGGAAGGCACGGTATTGATATAATCTCCCTCACGCGATATCTGCCGCTGGATAGCAGGATGATTTTGTTTTACCAGGCCAATAAATTGTTTTACATCGATGCCAGATGCTACGTTAGGATTTTCATCGACCAGCAGGTAGTCATTGGGCCCGCCCTGACGATATTCTTCTGCTGCAAGTGAAAAGGGCAATGGATCTGATTCGTAAGCAGGCCTTGTCATCTGGTCGATATACCAGTCAGTATTGAAGTAGCTCAATACAATTACCCTTACATCTGTCCTGAAGCCTTCAACTTCCTGCACATACCACAACGGAAAAGTATCATTGTCACCACCGGTAAACAAAATAGCATTTGGGGCACATGACGATAAGAAATTTTTGGCAGAATCAACCGAAAAGTAGCGATTTGACCTATCATGATCGTCCCAACCTTCGATGGCCAGTATGACCGGAACTACCAGGCATACTGCTGTGGCTATGGCTGGTGCAGCTATACCGTTCTTTAAGAACCTACCGAAGAAGTTGGCTAATGCAAGCACACCAAAGCCTATCCAGAATGAAAAGGCATAAAAGGATCCAGCATAAATATAATCCCTCTCCCGAGGCTCTGAAGGTGGCGAATTTAAGTACAAGACCAGTGCGATACCGGTGAGGAAGAATAGCATCGCTACTACAGCAAAACTCTTTTGATTTCTTCTATAATGGAAGAACAAGCCTATCAGCCCAAGAATGAGCGGAAGCATCAGAAAATTATTCCTTGCCATATTCTCTGCATAAACTTCAGGTAGATCGCGTCCCATTTCCCATGGTGCCAGCCAGCCTGCTCCCTGGATATCGTTTTCCCTGCCGGCAAAATTCCACATGAAATAACGCATATACATATGGCCTAATTGGTAGGCAAAAAGAAACCGGATGTTGTCAGAAAAATTAGGCTTTTGACCCGGCTGAAGGCCCATCCATTCCTGGTATCGCTTCACGTGGCTGGGGTCGTTGCTATAGGCCCGTGGCAGGATCGTACTATTGCCTGACTCATAGACGGGGATCATCTTGTAGTCTGCTACTTCATATTTGTCTTTACCTTTTACATAGATGGCCTCACCGCGGTTTTGGTCAATAGCTTTAGCCGTAAAATACTGGCCGTACAATAAAGGTCTTGATCCATATTGCTCACGCTTTAAGTAAGAGACAAAGCTGATGATGTTTTCAGGATTATTTTCATCAATGGGAGGGTTAAAATTCGACCGGATAACAACCATGGTGTAGGAAGAATAGCCTATCAAAATGACTGTAAGCGATAGTAAAATCGTGTTTAGCAATGGCTTTTCCTTTTTAATACTATAGTGGATTCCATACACAAGCCCTCCGATTAAGATGATGATAAAAAAGATTATGCCCGAACCAAAAGGAAGGCCGAGGTTATTGACAAAGAAAATTTCGATACTACCGGCCACTGAAGGTAAGCCAGGTATGATACCCGACATGATAATGATGATGATGGCGCCACTGATGGCCAACGTTGAAATAATGCCTTTAGTAGAACCACGGTGATTTTTGAAAAGATAGATCAGCCCCAAAGCAGGTATGGTAACAAGGTTTAGCAAATGGACGCCGATAGAAAGGCCCATCATATAAGCGATCAGGATCAGCCAGCGATTACCACGGCTCGGATCATCAATACGCTCCCACTTCAACATAGCCCAAACGACAAATGCAGTAAAGAAGGAAGACATACCATAAACCTCGGCCTCCACAGCAGAAAACCAAAAGGAGTCAGTAAATGTGTATGCCAAAGCGCCTATAGCACCACTGCCTAATAAAGCAGCTTTTTGCGACGCGGTAGCAATTCCATCTTTAATATCGAGTAATTTTCTACCAATAAGTGTGATCGACCAAAACAAGAATAGGATGGTAAAAGCACTGGCAATCGCACTCATCATATTTAGCCAGTAAGCTACCTGAGTTTCTTCACCAAACGATAGGAAAGAAAACATCCTTCCCAATAAAAGGAAGAAGGGTGCCCCTGGAGGATGCGGAACCTGCAATTTGTAGGAAGCAGCAATGAATTCGCCTACATCCCAATAACCGGCAGTAGGTTCTACGGTAAGGGTATAAACCACCATGGCTATGGCGAAGACTATCCAACCAATAATATCATTTGATCGATTAAATTTATGCATAGGATGTAATTCGAATTAATGCAGGCGAAATTAGTAAATTATTAAAGAATAGAACTTATAATGTATATAAAAAATGGATTTTTCCATTCTTTATTGTGAGGGACCCGCAAAAGCGGAAGTAAGGGTTCTGATTTTTTAAAAGCAATTTGCTGTATGCTACATTCCAAGGGTTGGTCTCTTTTC
>LXQK01000126.1:0-22747 GCA_001683905.1 Marivirga sp. ANT-B6 | reverse complement strand
GATTAAAAGCAGCAAAAATAAAGATATGGCCTGTGAGGACACAAGCCATGGGTGGGGAGTCCTATTTAGACCAAACCATCGCTGACGATATCATTAGGAGCTATTGAAGCCTGAAGGGCTTTAACTTGAATAGACAAACGGAATCAACATTGACAACCCTGAAAGGGTTGAACATGAGAAATTGCTCTGCGGGGAATTAATTTCCGGGAATAAAATGCTTAAGCATTGTTCAACCACTCCGTGGTTGTGGATGCATTTTATACATCGCCCGTTATCACGGGCTATTCGGGTTCAAGCCCGCCGGGCTTGGGGTGCCGGCTTTTGATAGTCGAACTCAGCGTATAAGCGATGTGCTGGATGCTACATCCCATGGGTTTGTTCTCTTTATCACAAGCCTGGCGTTGGAATGCAACATAGGAAGCCTGTGAAGCTTTTGTACCAATTATTCTTTCATTATTTGTAAATCAACACCTTCTAAGTTGCTATAAATTTAAATGCTTTGCCAGGTAGCCTTCCATGATGGCCTGCTCCTCCTTGTAGCCGTTGCGTTTCATTGTGTCTGCGAGGTTCTGGAGGGTAAAAAGGTATAGGTTCGAATTTCTAGCGTATATACTTCCGGGGTTTCTTTCCACAAACGCAAGATTTTCATCCATTCTTCTGCCCATCGTTGCTGCAATCTCCAGGCCTTTCTCTTCCTCATCGAGGTGTAATAGGAGGGCCACAGTCTGGAGGCTGGAGATGCCATATGGCACAGTATCATCAGGAATCCGCGAAAGGCTTTCCAGGACTACCTGCCGGGCCTTTTCCTCTTCGCCTCGTACCGCCAGCGCCTGTGCGAGCTGATTAAACTGATTGCGAAACTGATTGATAGACCGATTCACGTAATCCTCGGTGGTATAATAGATTTCGGGATTGTCCAGTCCGCGCCATTGATATTGGTGCATCATCAAATCGTACATCACCTCGGTATTGACGAGCTCTTTTTCCGGGTTTGGGTTGCGGATGGGGAGCAGCCTGTAATTAGAACCTTCCTGTACTACATATGGGCTAATGTCAAAGCCAAGGCCATTTAATGAGGTGAAGTTAAAATAAATAGGTCGCTGCCAGCGATTAGTGTCAATCATATCCAGTATCATCAGGTCTTTTTTTTCTAGCGCCCGGTCATTCATTGTAAAATGCAGCACAGGCGTGATGAGGTGTTTCAAGTCGTCTGGCACAAGCGTAGAAGCGCCCACTTTATTGGTATCTACCTTCAATATCAGAGTTTTGGCCGGCACAGTATTGATATTTCTAAATGATGTTGTCGCCTGTATTCCTTCAAAATTGTCCCTGACCAACTTTAGGTACTGGCTGAGGTCAATAGCATCCACTTGCAGATTTGGGTTTTTCGCATAGAGAAGATAGTCGTTGAGGCCACCTTCTCGATATTGTTTAGCGGATAAGGAAAAAGGCAACGGTTCAGAGTCATAAGCAGGCCTTGCCATTTGCTCCAGATACCAGTCGGTATTAAAATACGTCAAAACAATCACCCTTACATCGGTTCTGAAGCCTTCCACTTCCTGCGCATACCATAAGGGGAAGGTGTCGTTGTCGCCGCCGGTAAATAGGATGGCGTTGGGTGCACAGGACGCCAGCGTGTTTTTAGCAGCATCTACCGCAAAATACCGGTTGGCCCGATTGTGGTCGTCCCAGCCTTCAATAGCCATGATGGCTGGTACTGCCAGGCAAAGGAGCGTGGCAGCTACAGGTGTCAAAGATCTGCCCGGGAAAAGTTTAGACAAAGCATTTGCGACGGCAATGGTACCAAAGCCAATCCAGATAGCAAAGGCATAAAAAGAGCCTACGTAAATATAATCCCTTTCGCGCGGCTCGTTGGGAGGTGAATTCAGGTACACGATTAGGGCAATACCGGTAAGCACGAACAGCATCAAAACAACAAGGAAGCTTTTGTTATCGCGTCGGTACTGGAAAAAGAGGCCGGCAATCCCTAGCATCAAAGGAAGCATGAGGAAGTTATTGCGTGCTTTATTACGTGCTATTTCTTCCGGCAGTTGTTTTAAGGCGTCCCAGGGGAACAGGAAGCTGGCGTTTTTAATGTCGCTTTCCCGCCCGGCAAAATTCCATAGGAAATACCGGAAATACATGTGGCCCAGCTGGTAGGTAAACAGGTATCGGATGTTATCCGAGAAGGTCGGCTTCTCACCCGGGCGTAGGTTGAGGTGTTGCATATAAACTTGCTGGTGATCGGGCCTGTCGCTATGGATGCGTGGAAATATAGTCTTATGTGCAGGGTCGTATATGTTTTCGATCTTATACCTTACAATCTCATATTGGTCTTCACCTTTGGCATATACAGGATCGCCTTTTTGCTGGTCTACAACCGCTGCAGTGTAATATTGGCCATACAACAGCGGCCAGCTTCCATACTGCTCACGCTTGAGGTACCCTATAAAAGTAGCGATGTTTTCAGGGTTGAATTCATCGATTAATGGGTTCATCCCTGACCTGATCACCACCATGGTATACGAAGAGTAGCCGATAACGATAAAAGTAAGGCTAACCACGGCAGTGTGTAGCATCACTTTTTGCTTTTTGACTGCATACTGGAGGAGGTAGGTGAGTGATGCGATGAAAAGGATGCTAAAAAAAATGACACCAGATCCAAACGGCAGCCCAAGGCTATTGATAAAGAAGATCTCAACAGCACCGGCCATGGAGGGAAGGCCAGGAATAACACCGATCATGATCAATAGGATAATAGCGCTACCAGAGGCTAGTGCCAATAGGGTACCCGCCGTGGTGGCGTTATATTTTTTAAAATAATATATCAGCGCCAGGGCAGGGATGGTGATCAGGTTAAGCAGGTGAGCGCCAATGGATAGGCCCATCATATAAGCAATAAGTATGAGCCAACGGTTGGCTTTGGCGGGGTCTTGTATCCGATCCCATTTTAGCATCGCCCAAACCACAAATGCTGTAAAGAACGAGGACATGGCATAAACTTCTGCCTCTACTGCGGAAAACCAAAAGGTATCGGAAAAGGTATAGGCCAGGGCCCCGACCACACCGGCACCCAGGATGGTGCGGGTTTCATCCCTTGTCTCATGCTGGTCATTGATCTTCATGATTTTTCTGGCCAGCATCGTGATGGTCCAAAACAGAAAAAGTATGGTAAAAGCACTACATATGACGCTGACCATATTGATCCAGAAAGCGACTCTTGTCACATCACCCAGGGCTAAGAAGGAGAAAATCCTTCCAATCAGCAGGAACAAAGGAGCGCCGGGTGAATGAGGCACCTGCAACTTATAAGCTGCAGCAATGAACTCACCCGGATCCCAGAGGCTTACAGTTGGCTCAACGGTAACGGTATAGACAAGGGCAGCAACAGTAAAGACGATCCAGCCGGTAATGGTATTGATCTTTTGGTAAGGGTTCATACGCCGTTGATTGATTGCCGACAAGATACCTCGAATTGCTCAATTCCTCGCCAGATTGATTGGGTTAATACTGCGGATGGAGCGTTCTTTAACATTATTTAACTTTCCTGAGAGGACATCGCTTTGAAATGCATGCCTTCCGCTACCGCCAAACTTAAAAGTAGTCATTTACTGCGGCTTTAGGAGGGTTAATCTTTGCTAAACTCCGATTACGGCGAACTTACCAATTCCAGAGACTGTGGCGCCAGATTTTTCCAGACGTGCCAGATCAAGGCTCCAACTTAAATTAATATACTGTATTAGCAGGTATAAATTGCAAGAAGAACTTGCAGAAAAAAATGGTTGCTAAACAACGATAGCCATGATAATCCTGTAAACAGCAGAGTTCGTTACTAATCCAGGGGATTTTTATATAGTGGTGCTAAATATTAAGCGGGAATGAAAGGGATGCCAGATTTTAAATACAAATGAGAGATTCTCGCAGCAACGACGTCCGGGCTGCTAGAGTAGCTTTTAGAAAATACAACAAATGAGGTATTGATACAAAAAATATTATCTGCGAACTTGGCCAGTACTTTGGACTCATTAAAAATATATTCTTAAAAATAAATATTAAACCCGCAGTAACCTTTTAAAAAATCACATTACTAAAGATAAAACAACCCTTTGATTGAAAATCATAAAAATAAATCCATCAAAACCATGAAATCATTTGCCCACGCTGCTTTTAAAAAAATGCCTGGCAAGCCTTTGATACTAGTCGTGCTAATCCTACTTCTATTTTCTGCATGTGATCCAGAAAAAGTAGAAGATTTTAAAAGAAATGACGCCCTGAGCGACGAATCTTGCGTGGAATATAGAATTCAATCAGAGGTAGGTTTTCAATATCTTCAGGCGCAAGGGCCGAACATTATGGAACTGGTAAAAATTGCGCCATTAGAGGCAGCGCCGGCTTCTTCCCAAAAATGGTTTCTTACCCCTGTCGGCGATGGCTACTATATGATAAAGTCAGAACTGGGCAAATATTTGGACGTAGCCGGGGCTAATGATGCACCTGGAACACCGGTACACATGTGGAAATTTAACGCTGGAAAGGCGCAAAGGTGGAAATTCATAGCATCGGGTGATAGTTATTTTATTCAGTCAGAACTGGGCACATATCTGGAAGTTAAAGATGATGCCCCAAGAGGTTTCGTTCGGATGAACAGCGCCAGATCGGCAAACGGGCAGCAATGGAAATTACAACTGGTGGAAGCAACCAAAAGGCTCACTTCCTTCAAGCCCCCCGTTCACGGCTTTAAATTTACAAATGATTTTAAAGTTTCTTTCCCTATTCTCGAGCTAAACGCTGAGTTTGGCGGACAATGTGGCGGAATGGTATATTCGGCACTTGATTATTATTACGCAGGAAGACCAATTCCCACCCAAGACTTCCGCCCAGCCGCCAGAACAATTTTGGCAAACTATATTTTTGAACGCCAAAGCACATCCACGATAAATAATATAGACAAATGGGGTGAGCTGGTGGGCAATCCTTTTGGGTGGAGGACTGATCAGTATTTCCGATGGGGACTTGAAGGTATCAACCCAGGAGACAGGATCAGTGAATTAAAAAGTTTTATAGACGCAGGTAAGCCTGTACCGCTTGGCTTGTTCAAAGCTGGGAATGGCGGGTTTGGCCCTCACCATCAAGTGCTGGCTATTGGCTATGACATGCGCAGATATAAAGGCGACTTTGGGGATTTTAAGGAAGATTTCCGCATTTTCATCTATGACCCAAACCATCCGCTAGAAAAAGTTACCCTGGTAGCCAATCCTGCTGCTAATTCTTATTATTACACCGAGTACCCTGACGAAGCATGGATGACCTATTTCGTAGACAAAAAATACGCACCTAGAACCGCCCCGGAAATCGCTCATACCGTACTGCCTAACGATGGCTTGGTGAGAAAACTCCTGTTAGAAATTAGGACTGGCGGAGATGACTTGAGAGGCGGCAATGACAACGTACACGCTATTATAAACCTTACCAATGGCACAGATCAAAGTTATTTAAATATCAACAATTTAGCCCGGTGGCCTAACAACTATACCGAAACAGTTGAAATAACACTCACGACGCCTGTCCCATTAAATACTATAAGAAGTGTTACCCTAAAAACAACTTTGGGCGGGGACAATTGGAATGTCGATTCATTTAGAATAATAGCTTATGAAGGAACAAATTTTACCCGTCAAGTTTATTTTGCCGCCGGCACCCCACTGGTCCGTTTTACAAGCAATAATAGTCCTTTTGTAGCTGTATTAAGTTATTGATTGAGCTTCTTGATTTGCAGAAATATATTATTTGCATTTCTACAAACTCCATTTAATCAAACTTGCCAATTTTCAGTAGCTGATCACTTCGGGTGTGTGTTTGACAAGCGTTGCCAATAAATTTTTTCTGTGGGATCTTACTGGAGCAACTGATGAGTAGTTTTTTGGCTATTTGGCTGCTCAACCCTAGAGATAATTAGTTTCAGCTTTGTGGTTCACACATGGAAAGAATATTTACGTCTTGTATTAGTCTGGTTATGACAACTGCTCCAGTGTATTCTTACTTCTGGTGGTCAAAATCATTACAGCGTCAGCACATTCTTTACAGGCCAAGCAGATCAGGCTGAATATGAAGCTTTTCTCAATGAGCGTTGTTCCTATGGCCGGTCATAATTAATTCCCAGATAAATAGCAAAACAATTGGACTAACTTTTTTGCGTGACTGAGAATTATCAACTAAAAATATGCTTATATTTATTTGAGGATTTTTACACTATCCACCTCAACATACCCAGAATGAAGAAACTTTTCTGTGTTTTTCTTTTCCTGCCGCTATTTTCTCTGGCGCAAAATATGAAAAGAATTGATTCCTTGAATGTTGTCTATAAAAGTATAAAAGTGGATACACTTAAAGTTCAAATTCTTAAAACCCTTGCATGGGAATATTATCATACTAATTTTGAGACTGCAAGCGCATATGCTGCCAAGCTGATTCACCTTTCAAAAAAAATTAATTATAAAAAGGGCGTACTTGATGGCTATAACTTTTTAGGCGTTGTAAATTACGCAAACACGAAATATGACAGTGCCCTTTACTGGTTTAATAGGGCATTAAACGTAAGTAATAGCAATAAATATCACAGAGAAAGGATATATGCTTTTAATTATGCTGGTCATACCTATTCGGCATTGGCCCAATTCGGAAAGGCCGACTCTTGCTTTTTTAAAGTGCTTGAAATCGGTACTGCCGCCGGAGACAAATCCGGAATGGCAAAAGGAAATAAGGCCCTCGGTATTAGTTATTACACCGCTGGCAATTATCTTCCAGCAATAACCCATTTTTTGACAGCGGACTCATTGCTTGAAGATGAAGTAAGTATAGACAAAGGGGAAATTCTCCATAACATCGGAGTAGCATATCATGCAATCGAAAATTTTAAAGCTGAACGAGCCTATTATAAACGGGCACTAGCGGTATATCAAAAGCTCAATGATGATTACGGTGCCAATACAATTAATTTGTCGTTGGCCGCATTAGAAATTGAAAATAAGGAATTTGATAAAGCTATTGCCCTTTTAAGTACGCCTTTAGCGTATTTTGAGCAAATTAAAGACCCTGCTATGCTGGGAGAAATCCAATACTTATTGGGTCGGTCTTTTTTTTCTAAAAATCAGTATACAAAAGCCCTTGATTATTTTAATGATGCCGTTACCACCTTGAAAGATACTCAAGGAAGCATTACATTAAATCATTCATATAGAGGCTTAGGTGATGTTTATGCTGCCTTGAATAAAAACGATCAGGCATTTCGTTATTATGATTTAGCCAATAAATACGCTTCCGCTATTGGCGAAATTACTGCAATAATGAATATAATGAAATCCCAGGCGGCGCTGTACTACAAAGTCAAAAATTTTCAAAAGGCATATGACGTTATAGAAGGCCAACAGATTTTGGCTGATAGTGCAAATCGCTTAAAAAGTTCGAAAGTCCTGCACGAAATAGAGGCTAAGTACCAAAATGAAAAGAAAGAGCAGCAGATAAAATTGCTTGAAGCCCAGAGTCAACTCAGGGAGCAAGAGAAAAACACGCAAAGGAATATCTTTATTGCAGGCATTTTGGCCGCGCTAATTTTAATAGCCGTTTTATACTTTTTATTCAGGGTCAAGAAAAGTGCCCATAGGAAGCTAAAGGAACTCGATACTTTGAAATCCAGGTTTTTCGCCAATATTTCCCATGAATTCCGCACCCCGCTTACATTAATTGTAGGTCCAATAGAAGAAAAATTGCATACCGGACACCTGGAAGAGAAAGAAAGAGCGGACTTTGAAATGATCCAAAGGAATTCAAAGCAACTTTTAGGTTTGGTAGACCAGCTACTAGACCTTTCGAAAATAGAATCGGGAGGATATCAGCTAAAAATAGAAAAGGGCGATATATCCCAACTTCTGTTGTCCCTGGCCGCATCTTTTGAATACGCAGCAAGGCGTAGAAATGTAAATTATCAGGTTGCGGTTTGCCCAACATCCACAGATATCTGGTATGATAAAGATGCTATTGAAAAAATAACAGTAAATCTCCTTTCCAATGCCGTAAAGTACACTCCTGAAAAAGGAATTATACGTCTTACTGCGGAAGTTGAGGAAGGAAAAATCGTTTTGGTCTTCGAAAATTCTGGTCCTGGCATCGCAATTAAAGACCAGCATAAAATATTTGACCGGTTTTATCAGCAAACTGGAGAAGCCGGTGGTGCAGGAATAGGTCTTGCGCTGGTAAAAGAGCTAATCGACCTTTTAAAAGGAAAAATAAGTGTCAGTAGCATACCTGACCAGTTTACCATCTTCAAAGTAGTATTACCTGTAAACAGGGAAGCATTCCCGAAAAGCTCGATATCTACGCCGACAAGTAAAAAATCAACGGGTCTGCCTTTTATTCCTGAATATGAAATTTATAAAGAAGATCCTGCTATTGAATTTGAAGATACTATTGACGATGAGAAGCCTGTTTTATTGATCGTTGAAGACAATAAAGACATCGTCCGGTTTATAAGAAGTAGCCTTGAGCAGGAATACCATATTCTCGAAGCTGCTAACGGCAAAGCTGGCGTGGAAGTGGCCATAAAGCAAATCCCTGACATTATTGTTTCTGATGTGATGATGCCTGTGATGGATGGTATTGAACTGAGCCAAACCTTAAAGTCGGATGAGCGCACCAGTCATATTCCGATCATTTTGCTAACAGCTAAAGCAGGAGAAGAAAATAAATTGGTTGGTTTTGAAACAGGCGCTGATGATTATATTACCAAACCATTTAACAGCGTGGTATTGAAGGTAAGGCTGAAAAAACTTATCGCAACACGAAAGGTGCTTCAGGGCCGATTCAGTCAGGAAGTAGTCCTGAAGCCAAAGGAAATAGCCATTACATCTGCCGATCAAAAGTTTCTGGAGAAGGTTCAGCAGATCTTGGACGCAAGACTCACTAACAGCGAATTCACCGCTGAGGCATTCAGTAAGGAAATAGGAATGAGCAGAATGCAGTTGCACAGAAAATTGAAAGGATTGACAGGCCTGTCAGCCAATCATTTTATCAGGATGTATAGGATAAAGATGGCCGCTACAATACTGGTAGCCCCCGGCATCAACATTTCAGAGGTAGGTTATATGGTAGGGTTTAATAATCCTTCCTATTTTGCCAAATGCTTCAAGGAATTTTACAAGTGCACCCCTACTGAATTCGTGGATAAATTCAGCAGCAGTAGCTTTAGCTCGTCCTCCCCGGCCGGTAATATCCCCTAGTCAAGGGACCATTAATTTAACTTACATACTTGGATTAATGAAGTTGAGAGACGATTAAGCCGCCTTGGTGTTTTTAAACCCAAGATTGAGCTTCCATTTCAGCAATCTAATAATATATGTAGCAGAGCCCAGCGGGGTCTAATAGGACAGAAGTCGTAGTTTTGGCGGTTTTTTTGCCTTTTGAAGCAAAAAAAGTGACAAAACATCAACTGCGAGCTATAAAAGAAAACCTGGTTATCGTTGTTGTGTAAGCCCGCGATGTAGGAAAAGTGGTAATGGCCTTTCGGGAAGGTGCCGGTAAATTCTGGCCTTAAGTATTTTTAAATCAATCCATTATAAAGAGCGTAGCTTACCAGTTCAGCAGTATTCTTTTTTCCAAATTTCTCCAAAATGTTCTTTCGATGCGTTCTTACCGTGTAATAGCTGATAACCAATTCTTCAGCTATCTTCCTGCTACTATACCCTTTGATAAACATTCTTAAAATTTCGACTTCCCTTTTCGTTAAGATCGGCGGTACTTTATAAAGATTGGTTTGTAGTGCTGTCGCTGAGAGACAAGTGTTGGTGTTGGTGTCGACAATGGTAAGTTTTACTTCACTGGAAAGACTTAAATGCGTTATGTCTGTAATGAAATTTGCTGTCACCAGAATATTCTCATCTAAATCCTTTTCAACGTTCACAACCTGCAGTTGCGCTTTTATTACAGTACCGTTTTTCTTAATTACTCTGTAATAAAAGTTACAGATATGGGTATGCTTTAAATCAGTCGGAAGCTGAGCTACAAATTCCCAGGCGACTTTAAGCAGTTGCATACAAGCCGGCAGGTCTTCGGGGTGCACGATTTGAAAAGTAAAATTTCCGCCAATTTCCTTGATTTCCTCGGGATGGTATCCGATAACCTGCGTGCTTCCCTCGCTAACTTTAATGGTTTCGAGCGTATAAAGGTCTGCGATAATAAAAAAGCAAGGACCGATACATGATATGTTTTTTAAAACAGGGTGTTGATGAAAAAGCAAAGGGTAGTTATCTTCTCTGATCGGCGTTTTCCTACCACCGATTATTTCCAGAAACTGTTCTAAAGCTAAATTGCTGTCTATCATCAGGGGAGTTTGTAATAAAAATACAACAAATGAGGTATTGATGCAAAGGCGATTTAAAGCAAACTTTGATTTGGGGGATTGTTTACGATGAGTCTGGCTTTCTAAAACCATCCCATGGGCGACATATAAATATTGTTTCACCAAAATATACCCCTCTATGACCTTAAATTGACCTTGTTACAAATGAGTTAGCATTCGTTACAAATGGAACAGCTGTTTTTTGATGTCTATGTTACATTTGAATATTCCATTTGAGCGGAAAATGAAACTTTATGAAAAAAGGAAAGAACCATTACGAGGGTTCTCTGGAAAAATTCTTAACCACGAAAATTTATCTCAACATTAAGCATCTTAAGAAAGGTGTATATGAAATTAGAATAATTCATAACAATAAAGTAATCAAAACTATCCAATTTATCTATCAATAATGAAAACACAACTATGCTACTTAAAGCATTTTTTACTAGTTCTAATTGTCATTTTTTCTGCGTGCAGCAACGATGGAGACCCGGGTCCACAAGGTGAACAGGGAGAACCCGGAACAGCCAATGTATTTTATATGCCTTGGTTTACGCCTGTTTGGGACATCGATGACGAACCAACTTATAAGACACTTCGGAAAACAGAATTTCTACTTACGTCGGACTTTTTGGAAGGAAATATTGTATTGGTTTACAGAAAGTATGAACACAATGGCGTACGCCGTATTGACCTCCTGCCACAATTAATTTTAACGGACGACGGCACTGTGTCCACAAAATTAGATGCTTATGTAAATGGCAATGGGATCTACGTATCGGTGCGGTCCTATGGGGCTGACCTCTCTGCCGAGTATTACGACAACCGCAATTCGTTTAAGTACGTCTTGGTTCCAGGAACTCGGGTCACGGGCGCATCAGGAAGAATAGCTGCCCCCGTAGATTATAGCGACTATGAGGCGGTAATGGCTTATTATAATATTCCGGATTGAGCTTCTATTGCGCCAATGACGATGCCATCGGCAGTAACTATACATTGGAAGAGAATAGTGATGCCTTTAAAGATATGTTCAATTATAAGTTCTAAACCGAGATAACAATGAAAATTATACAAACAACTTTTGGCGTAGCCGCGGTAGCAATAATATGTACGAGCTGTAATAATGATGATAATCCAGCACCTGTCAATAAAGCACCGGGTGCTGTTGAGGTCACCACAACAGTAGCGGGTAACAGCGTAGCCCTCTCGTGGACTCCTGCGATAGATCCTGATGGTGATGCCGTTACATACGACGTCGTATTAGAGGGAAACACTATTGCTTCAGACATATCCGCTACATCTTTCTCAGTTGCCGATTTAAGATTTGAAAAAGACTATACAGGAAAATTAGTAGCGAAAGACAGCAAAGGAGAAACAGTAACCAAAGATTTTTCTTTTACCACAGGCTTTATGTTTCTGAAAAGTTATGAAGATAATGGCACAGAGTATTTTATGGAATACGACGAGGAAGGAATGCTTATAAATATTGAAACACGTTATAGTGATCATAATGTGATCGTGAGGAATCCGCAAGGAAAAGTAACGAGATTGGGAGAGATCAACTTTTCATACAACACGGGAGGACTTATGAATAGTATTGATGATGGAAAAGGAGCCGGAATCGTTGCATATGACAGTAAAGATAGAATAGTAAGAGTGTCCACTGATTACAATTATAACCCTACTTATAATGTCAGGGTAAGCGTGGATCACAGCTACAACGAGCAGGGCCAGTTAGTTCAAATTGTCGAATCCCATTTTGATTTTTTACAAAGAATTCAAACCCATTCAAGGTTCAAGCTTCAATATGATAGTAAAGGGACCGTGTTTCAGCTTACCGTGGAAAACGGGCCAACAATTGCCACGCTTGGTTTAGCACGTACTTGGACTTACACTTATGATAATAAAAAGAATCCCTGGTACACTATTTTAAAAGAACAAACCAACTTCAATCCGGTAAATACGATGCGCCAGGACATACTGAACAGCACACTTTCACTCGGTGCCAACGGGGTGTACCCTACCTATTGGATGAGTGAAAATAATGTAAAAAGTTCACATGTGAACTATAGGAATGTTTCTTCGGCTTCTTTTGAAAATACTTTCACCTATAACGACGACAATTATCCAGTAACGGCTGAAATAAAGTATACTTTAAATGCCTCGCCTCCCACGACCTCTTATAAACGATGGTATTACTAAGAGTATGATCTAATAATTCTTTTTTTAAGTCCCTAGTTGCCTTAAAAAGCAACCATTCAGCATCTTAATAATTCGATGAAAACAATAAATTACTTTTTCGTTGCGGTAGCTTTTATCCTTTTAGGCTGCGCTGATGACGGCGAACCTGGACCAAAAGGAGAGCAGGGTGAGAAAGGCACAGCGAACGTCGTTTATTCTCCCTGGCTCCAACCAGAATGGAACGTAACCGATCAGGCTAGGCTGAAAATAATGAAGATTATAGCACCTGATGTGACCCAATCCCTTTTAGATAATGGGACTATTTTAGTTTACTGGAAGTACACTGCTGAAGGGGATCTGAGTATTACGTTTCCTTTACCCTACACTGAATTTAATTCGCTGGGGGTGCCTTATTTAAATTGGACTTTCTCAATTTACGGTGTCGGCAACATCGAAGTACAAATGACCAGTTACGGTATTGATTTAAATTATTTTGACTACGTAAACCTGGACAACAATCGGCTTAGATATGTATTGATTCCTGGTGAAGCATCATCTACCAACGGCCGCTTCGCACCGGCTGTCAATTATTCCAATTATGAAGCGGTAAAAGACTATTATAATATTCCCGACTAAACAAACTTAAAGTTTATTAATCTTATGAAAACAATGAAATACGTATTGTTTGCAACGATGTTAGTTTTTGCATGTTGCGACAAAGATGACGATAGTATCAACACTATTCCTGTCGTATCGACGACAGAGGTAACCGAAATCACCACAACGACAGCTCTTTCCGGTGGAAACATAACTGATGATCGTGGCGCAACTGTGACAGTCCGAGGTGTTTGCTGGAGTACAGGCCAAAACCCTACTATCAGCGATAGCAAAAGCGAAGGTGGTACCGGTGCTGGGAGTTTTACAAGTAGCATTTCTGGCTTAGAACCCAACTCTACGTACTATGTTAAGGCTTACGCTACAAACAGTGCAGGCACAGGTTATGGTAGTGCTATGTCTTTTACCACACAAGAAGGTTTTACCGATGCTAGAGACGGCAATGTTTACCAAACCGTAACCATAGGCAATCAGGTATGGATGGCAGAAAACCTGAAATATCTGCCAAGCGTTATTGGACCCGCCTCAGGTTCAGCCACTACCCCCTATTATTATGTGTATCAGTACGGTGGCACCAATGTAGCAGATGCCAAAGCCACAGCCAATTACAGCACATACGGCGTTTTATACAACTGGTCTGCGGCAACGAATGCATGCCCCGCCGGCTGGCATCTGCCGAGTGATGCAGAGTGGAGACAACTAAGCGATTATTTGGGTGGACATAGTGTATCAGCCGGCAAACTAAAAGAAACCGGCACCACACATTGGCTTAGCCCAAATACCGGGGCAACCAACGAAACCGGATTTACAGCCCTTCCGGGTGGCTTCCGTTACTCTAATGGAGTATTCGAATACGTTGGCAACAACGGTTTTTGGTGGACTGCTACGGAGAGCGATGCTTTAAGCATGCACGGCATTGACATTTCCTACGAAGGCAGCAATATGAGACCGCGGCCCCGCTACAGTAAGCAGATAGGGTTTTCTGTCCGTTGCTTAAGGGATTAGCCTGAAAGCTTTCGGGCTTGATTTATTTGTTTTATTTTTTCTCAACGCTGGGCAAAAAACCAACGGGTGGAATTTGTAAAAATTTAATTCGTGAGTTTTTTTGACCAGATATCAGGAGGTAGTACGGTGCAGGTTGCATGCTGGACCAGGAAGTAAACGCAGTCAGTCTGCTTAAATTTTCATAAAACGTCATAAATATTAAACACTAAAATTATGAAAAAATTTGTACTACTTTCTTATATGACGCTTGCTTTTGCATGGCAACTCTCCTGATTAATAATAACAAGCTTAAATAAGTTCGTTCATAAAATACCAGCCATATTGAACATGTCAAGAGAAACAAAGAATTTTTCAAATAGACTTACAAAATGAAACATAACCAATTTAAAATTTTATTGAATCACAGCGCAGTTTTCTTAGTCCTGATCATATCCATGATCAACCTATCAGGTTGTAAAAAAGATGATGATACATCTCCTGTAAAAGCATCTTTTAAAGATAAGATTGCCTTTACAAGCGACAGGGAAGGCATAGTCAAAATTTTTACCATGAACCTGGATGGTTCTGACCCACAACAGTTCTTTAATAATGTTGGCGGCGCGGCCGAAAGTGCTATTGATATATCCCGCGACGGCACAAAAATTACTTTTATCCGGGAGGGTGATATTTATACAGCAGATGCGGTCGGTTTGGGTGAAGTACAACTCACCGTAACAGGCGACAATTATACGCCTAAATGGTCGCCGGATGGTTCGAAAATCGCCTTTGAAAGCTTTAGAGGAGGAGTTGGAAAAGTCTATGTGATGAATGCTGATGGAACTGGCCTTATTGATTCCAACATGTTCGGTTACAACCAAAAATGGTCGCCAAATGGGAGTAAATTATGCTACACGAGCCCGGTATTTGACGGTTATGAAGGCTTTGAAATTTTTACAGCAAACGCAGATGGAAGTAATATATTGAGGTTAACCAGTAATGCGAAACGGGATGACGATGCTGAATGGTCGCCGGATGGACTTAATATAATATTTTTAAGTGCAAGAGATGGGAATGATGAAATATATAGTATGATGGCTGATGGCACCGGGGTGAAAAGGCTGACCAACAATACCAGTGATGACTATCGCCCAAAATACTCCCCAAATAATTCCAAAATTGCTTTCATAAGTAGTAGAACTGGCTCGGAGAAATTATTTATAATGAACCTGGATGGAACAGAAGTTAGGCAATTGAACGATTCAGACACCAACTTTGCTTACTTAAGAGACTACAAATGGTCGCCCGACGGAACGTCAATATTATTTTCTGCGCATGTACCAGAGCCGGTAGGCACTATAAATTACGAGGTTTTGTCCATTAACGTTGATGATTCTGGTTTAATTAACCTTACTGCAAATCCTGCTTCGGACTACGAACCCGACTTTGGTGGAAGTCAATAATTTTAATTTTAAAATGTAAATCTGTAACAATGGAAAATAGCTATAATACTGTTATTGATGATTTCAACCAGGATCAGGCAAACCTTAAGGAAGTTGCAATCCTTTCGAAAAGGGAATTGGAAATATTTAAATTGCTCACCAAGGGTTTTAACAGCAGACAAATAGCTAAAGAATTAAACATAAGCTATTACACGGTAAGGACGCACAGAAAAAATATCCTTGTAAAGCTGGACAAAAAAAATACTGCCGAAATGATTAGCTATATCCTAAATAACGGGTTGATCTGAATTGCCAACACTTTAATATATGACCACACTTATGAAGGGCACGGTTAATTTTTATTAGGCGTATAAATAGTCTTAAAGGAATTTAATTAATGCACTAATAATTGTCGGGAACCTGAAATGGCTTCCATCAAAAATACTTTTTTAAAATTGGGATAGTGCCATACATCAGAGCAAAAAGAAGAAGAGGATGGATGCCGTTTCGTCGACTTTGGCCGTGCCGACTATGTGATGGTCGCCCGGGCTCTTCATAATCTTCATGACCCTGCGCTTAAGGAACCACCTGGACTTTTGCCTCAGGTCCAGTTTGCGGCTGAGTTCGGTAGCGTTAATGCCCTTCTTTTTGGTGGCTACGAAATAAACGATATGCATGGCCTTGACAAGGTTCGAACTTGACCATATAAAACAGCATGTTGGCCGTAGCCGTCTACGTATAGTTGCGACTTGTGCAGGCGAGTTGGCAGGCACACTCTCGCAGGAGTTTCCATGGCCGCATTTGCGGCGGAAGCCGTTGCCGTTTTTTAGTTCCGATCGATAGGCAAGGCATTCATCCATTTTGTAGAAACGTAAATAAAAATCGAAAAGGGATAGGCTTTTGAATTTTTGCTCGATAATAATGGTCGTTTTTTACTCCAATTTTACTGACTTTATGACCAAAAATAAGGTGCCTAAGTCAATAGTAAATTTAACTTTCCTAAGCAGCTACTTTATTTTTAACCGACGTGCCTTCCGCTACCGCCAACTTAAAATTAGTTATTTACTGCGGCTTTTAGGAGGGTTAATCTTTGTTAAACTCCGATTACGGCGAACTTAGCAATTTTCCGGACTGTGGCGCCAGATTCATTCAGGCGTGCCTGTGCCTGCTATCGTGTACGTAATTGTTTAGCCTACCATTAAGGCAGGAATAAAAATAAGATTTCATGTCCTTTACAGCAATTTATTCTTACATTCAGGCCTGTATTTGATGATGCTATGAAGATAGATTTAAGAAGTGATACGGTAACCAAACCTACTGCTGCGATGCTGCAGGCGATGATGGAAGCGGAGGTGGGCGATGATGTATATGATGAAGATCCTACGGTACGCGCGCTGGAAGAAAAGACGGCGGCAATCTTTGGGATGGAGGCGGGGCTTTTTTGTCCTTCGGGCACGATGACTAACCAAATTGCCATTCGGATTTCTACCCAGCCGCAGCACGAGGTGATATGCGATAAAAAATCTCATATTTACCTCTACGAAGGTGGTGGCATTGCCTCTAATTCCCTGGCGTCGGTCAGGCTGCTGGAAGGCGCACAAGGAAGGTTTACGGCTGGTGATGTGCAGGAAGCAATACAGCCCGACAACCTGCACTACCCGATCAGTGCTGTGGTAGCCATAGAAAATACCGTGAACAAAGGCGGTGGCTGTTGTTATGCCTGGCATGATATTGAAGCGATCAGCCAGGTCTGTAAGACGCACGGTTTGTATTACCACCTGGATGGCGCCAGGATATTCAATGCGCTGGTTGCCCAGGATGAGGACAGTACGAGGTATGGGATGCTCTTTGACACTATTTCTGTGTGCCTATCGAAAGGATTGGGGGCACCGGTTGGTTCAGTACTATTGGCTACAAAAGAGCGCATCAGGCAGGCCAAGAGGGTCCGAAAAGTGTTTGGTGGCGGCATGCGGCAGGCTGGATTTCTCGCCGCGGCTGGTATCTATGCGCTTGATCATCATGTAAAACGGCTGCAGGACGATCACGCCAGGGCCAAGGTGCTGGCAGATACGCTATTGGCGCTTCCTTATGTTGGGATGGTAGTGCCTGTGGAAACCAATATTGTTATTTTTTCGCTTTCCGACCAACATACGGCGGAAAAATTGATTGTATACTTGCACGAGCACAACGTTCTGGCTTCGCTTTTTGGTAAGATGGATGTCCGGCTGGTGACACATCTGGATTTTGATGATGTGATGCTGGAAACGGTTTGCCGGACGCTGAAGAATTTCAGGGGTTAATATTTGCGTGAAGGATGGGAGCGGTTACCCAAAGGCCTGTGCGGTGGGTGTAAGAGCGTACAGCCTGACCCGAAGGGGCACGCCCCCCAAGGATTTAGACAGCATAATGAGGAGGGTTCTATGTTTCAAAATAATTTACCATTAGCCGAGAGGATCAGGCCTGCCACGCTGGACGATCTGATAGGCCAGCAGCATCTGGTGGGGCAGCATGGCGTACTGCGGCGGGCGATTCAGTCGGGGGTAATCCCCTCTATGATTTTGTGGGGCCCACCCGGTGTGGGAAAAACCACCATGGCCAACATCATCGCCCACAGCGTAAAGGCTACGTTTTATACCCTTAGCGCGGTTAGTTCGGGAGTAAAGGATGTTCGGGAGGTGATTGCCAAGGCGAGAAATCATGCCAAAACGATCTTGTTTATTGACGAAATCCACCGCTTCAGCAAGTCGCAACAGGATGCGCTGTTGGGAGCAGTAGAAAAAGGGGTGATTACGCTCATTGGTGCGACGACGGAAAATCCTTCATTCGAAGTAAATTCAGCGCTGCTTTCCCGCTGTCAGGTATATACCCTGAAGACGCTCGATGAAAACGACCTGCTAAACCTGCTACAGATCGCTATGCAGAAAGATGAGAAGCTGCGCAGTAAAAGGATAACGATCAAAGAGCATAAAGCCTTATTGAAAATATCAGGTGGCGACGCGAGGAAGATGCTAAACCTCTTTGAATTGGTGATAGACTCCCAGCCGCTGGGTGCATATGTGATTACCGACGCGCTGGTGACCAGTGTGAGCCAGCAGCGCGTGGCGATATATGACAAAAATGGCGAGCAGCATTATGACATTATCTCGGCGTTTATAAAATCGATTCGGGGTAGTGATCCTAATGCGGCAGTATACTACCTGGCGCGAATGATAGAAGGTGGGGAGGATGTGAAATTTATTGCCCGCCGCCTGCTGATACTTGCCTCTGAAGATATTGGTAATGCAAACCCAACGGCGCTGGTGTTGGCGGCAAATTGTTTTCAGGCGGTAACTTTTATTGGGTATCCGGAGGCGGAAATTGTGCTGTCGCAATGTGTAACATACCTGGCGGGGTCGCCGAAGAGCAATGCCAGCTATGTCGCCATCAAGCAGGCCAGGGCGCTGGTGCGTGAAACCGGCGATCTGCAAGTGCCCATGCATTTGCGCAATGCTCCAACAAAATTGATGAAAAATGAAGGGTACGGCAAGGGGTATCAATATGTGCATAATTTTGACACCAATTTTGCCGCCCAGGAGTATTTGCCCGACCAGGTAAAAAATACGGTGCTGTATGATCCGGGCCGCAACGCCCGGGAGGAGGAGATCAGGAAGCGGCTGAAGATGTTGTGGAAGGAGAAATATGGCTATTAAGGTTGATAAAAAAGCGGCATTAGCACTTTTTAGGAATTATGTTTTTTTTGCGTTAGATTCTAGGTATTAACATGTAAGATGCGAATTACGATCTTTAAAGGCAGTGAGTTTTTGAATTTCAGGTATTGTATTAGCCATATAGATTTTTAAACCTGCGATGGTGCTATTGAACATAATGAAGACTTTATGATTTCCATTATCATACCCACATTCAATGAAGTGGATTTTATCGGGCCGCTGATCCGGCACCTTCGGGATTCTGGTGGGGAGCATGTTGCGGATATTATTGTTGTTGATGCCGGAAGTACGGACGATACCGTGGCCGTGGCGCGCGAACTCAATGCTCAGGTGGTGATGTCGCCACAAAAGGGGAGGGCTGTTCAAATGAACCTCGGCGCGGATATGGCGAAAGGGGATGTGTTATATTTTGTGCATGCCGACTCGCTTCCGCCTTCATCGTTTGTTACAGATATCGTCGAAGAAGTGAGCCAGGGATATGAGATTGGCTGCTTTAGGTTTTGCTTCCGATCGAAAAAGGTCATGCTGAAGTTCAATGCCTATTGCACCAGGTTCGATAGGATCATGTGCCGTGGTGGAGACCAGACTTTGTTTATTACGCAGCAGTTATTTCGAAACCTCGGGGGGTACCAAAATGACTTTGTCATTATGGAGGATTATGACCTGATCATTAGAGCGAGGAAGGTGGCCAAATTTAAGATAATACCAAAAGATGTTTCTGTTTCGGCACGGAAGTATGATGATAACGGGTATCTGCGGGTGAACCTTGCTAATTTCACCATTTTTATGCTATATTTTATGGGGTTTTCTCAGCAAACGTTAGTGCGTACTTACAAGCGTATGATCCATCATCCCAAGTTGTAAGGGATAGGCTTATATCTCCTGATGGATCCAACCGACATGGTCCCTTTCGTTTTTCACCCATAAAAAGGTTCCGTAAGCCCCCAGCACTTCTACTTGCGACTCCGCAGCTATACTGTCTACCGGAATGGCCGATAGGAGCGGAGAGGTAAAGAGGGTGGTGCTATGCTCCATTATTTGCAGTCGGATGCTGTTGGTGGCGTTTTCCACTAAGTTGGCAAAAACATAGCCCGAAGCGCCATCTGGAAGAATGGCTCTGTACCAATTGTCAGAAGCGCCCTGCACATATATTGGCGTAGACTTTGGAAGTTGCAGTAATATATCGGCTTTGGCAGAGGGTGCACGCCTAATGTTGCTGGTAGATTTGGTGCGATACCACTGCCCAATGGCCTGTTGGTCGGCAACGATAGGTGCCAGCTGACCCCAATCCGTGTTAATTGATGGAAATGGATCGATGGCGCCAAAGCCATAGGTATATATGCCAAAGTGCAGGTGAGGTGGCGTGAATTTAGCATTTCCTGTGTTTCCTATTAAACCAATAGTGTCTCCGGGAAACACTTTCTGCCCTGGTCGTACCATCTGGCTATCAAGATGGGCATAGTATAGCGTTTGTTGTCTTTTGCTATCCCTAAGCCAAACGACTTTGCCACCCAACCTATTTTCATTGACGCGGGTGATGACACCTTCCGTAGCTGCAACTGCTGGGGTGTGTTTCGCTGCAAAGATATCTACCCCCTCATGTCGGCGGCGCCCACCGTCACGGTCTACGCCAAAGAAGCTGCCCACATGCCTGCTTTCTTTCGACTGTACCGGAAAAGACATCGCCCCTCTGGCTGTGATGGAAATGGTATATTTGCCTCCTTGCAGTAGTTCGGGCTGAAGCCGGAGCAGGTATTCGCCGTCAGCATCAAATTCATGGGTGAGGCCCCGGTCTGTGGTATCTGCCGAAACGATATGTTTTATTTGCTGAGGCAAACCTGGCTGAACCTCTAACAGATCCAGAAATAGAACTAAACGATCAGGAATGGTGCTGATATTCACTGTCAAAAGCTCGCCTCTACGTCCGATCATTCTATAGCTGATTGCCTGGGGCTTGTCGACACTGAAAAAACCTACCTCTTGAAATGGCAAATTGATGGTGAGCGAATCTTTTAAGGCATTTTCTCCTGCTTCAACCCACTTTTTACCCATACTGGTTTCCAGCAGGTTGGCCTTGCCAAGGGTTTGCTCATATTTTTCACGGGGTGTCTGTTTGGCAAAAAGTTTACTAAGCGGCTGCGTTCTTTTACAGCTCAGGCCCAGGAAAAGCAGCATGACAAATGGAATAAAAATGTATTGATTAAGATGTTTCATAAGAAATGAACTACTAAATGCTGGTGTACCGGACCTTCTGAAATGGCTATTTCCATTCATGGTAACAGTACCATAGTAGAACTGTTTCTAATTCTTAAAAATTGTGAGTACATTTAAAAACAAAGATAAAGCTATTTTTCACCCTATTATATTTACCATGAGCTATCAAACTCTTACTATCGTTGAAGAAGATCATATTGCATTTGTAAAGCTTAATCGTCCTGAGAAAGCCAATGCATTGAACCAACAGGGTTGGGATGACTTACACAATGCCTTTGTGACGCTGGATAAAAATGACGATATGCGTGTGATTGTATTAAGTGGCGAAGGCAATCACTTCTGCTCAGGTATCGACATCAGTTTGCTTGCTGGCTTAAAACAAAGTACAGCAGATGCCTGTGAAGGTAGAACACGCGAAAAGCTCAGGAGACTGGTGCTGGAACTCCAGGATTGCATAAATGCAGTAGAAAAGTGCCGGAAGCCCGTCATTGCGGCTATTCATGGCGCTTGTGTTGGGGGCGGGCTTGATTTGGCTGCGGCATGTGATATGCGCTATAGTACCGAAGACGCGCTTTTTACCATCAAGGAAATAGATTTAGGTATGGTAGCTGATTTGGGCAGTTTGCAGCGGTTGCCTCGTTTGATTGGAGAAAGCCAGGTGCGGGAAATGGCTTATACCGGTAGAAATGTACCGGGTGTGGAAGCTAAATCATTGGGGTTGGTGAATAAGGCCTATCCGACCGTTGATGCACTGATGACAGCCGTCAGACAATTGGCTGCCACGATTGCGGCAAAGTCACCGTTGGCTATCAGAGGTACTAAAGAAATGATTACTTATGCCAGAGACCATACGACCAACGATAGCCTCAACTATATTGCTACCTGGAATGCGGCCATGTTGATGTCTGAAGATCTAACGGAAACAATACAAGCCAAGATGGAAAAAAGATCGCCCACATATCGAAATTAGGCTTGCCGGCATCGACCTATAATGGTGGCAGCGAAAGGCAACGGTCAGCATATTACCGGGATTGTAAATGAGCGTTTTCCATACCTAAATGGTGCGCACCATCACAGCATCCGTTTTGTCACAATTTTTGCTTCAAAAGGCAAAAATTCCGCCAAAACTATCCAACCCTTTTCATTAGCCACGGGTTGCGCCAAAGGCATGGCTATGCCAAAACCCGTGGCTAATTATATTTGACCCCGCTGGGGTA
>LXQK01000125.1 GCA_001683905.1 Marivirga sp. ANT-B6 | reverse complement strand
GATATTAAATAATTTATTAGAATTTTGTCAAGAGAAATATATTTAGGCTCTATGTGAAATATAGTGGGTAATCGAATTTAAGCTTACCAGCAATAAAATAAATCATGTTAATGAAGTTGTTTATATTCCTGTACCCCCTAGCTTATTTCTTGCCATGATGAAGAAATATCTGTAGCAGAAGATCAAAGCTTGCTCCCAGCGAGCGCAACTGTTTCCAAAGGAATTTTAACATTTAATTCTGTTGAGAACTATATATCATTAATTGAGTCTGAGGACGAAACAAAAAAAACTGAACTAATACAAATACTGGATAACAATTCTTCTTACTTTTCCCTTAAATCCGGTGCGAAATTGGGAGGGAATTGGGTATCAAACGCCAAGGCATTGGGGACAAAAGAAGCAGAAGTAGTAGAAACAAATGACTTTCTTTCTACCATCCTCAATAGTGATGGAATGATCACGATAGGTGATCATTTTTTCAAAATAGACTTTGAAGATGAAAAGGTATATGTGCTTCCTGTTTCTTTAGAAGACAGGCTTGGTGACCTGCAAAATAAAGACCTATCCAACGGAGATATAATGGTTTTCTCTACAGATGACGATGTATTGGACATGCTCGCTGATGGAAGCAAAGGATCAGCCAATGGCAGGACAATGCTTTTTTGTAGTGATAGAAAGGCGAATGATCTTAAAAATAAGGAAAAATACTATGAATATTCTGATAATATTGCGGGGGTAGACTACAGGGCCAAAATAAAGCACGGTTATCAAAAAGCCGGGGTGTATTTTTCGCTTATGACGGAGTTAAAACATATGGATAGGTTTCAAAGTGCCGGTAACCTTACCCCTTGGAGTGCCTCCAATACAGAAATATACCTGGAATACTATTACAAATATAAACGGAGATGCAGAAGCGGGGATAATGAGAGCAGAAGTTCGAAATATGAAGCTTGGGACAATAAATTGATACGCAGGCATTATGAAAGCACAAGAGGTTTGGCTAGATTTTGGATTGAATCCAAATATGAATTTTTGGAAAGAGATGTAACTACCGGAGGAAGATTTGTAGAGTATACTTTAGAAACCGTAAAAGATGGATATTAGCATTTAGATGGATACCAGAATCATTTATATACTATTACTTATTGTTATTCATTTCGACGTTCTAGCCCAAAAGGGCTGGAACGTCGAAATCAATTCAGGGCCATCCATTTCCTATACCAATACTGTTGCTTCCCCTAAAAGTTCTTGTTGTGTCGAGCAACTATAACCTAAGGGAAAAGGCTGCTGCGATATATTCTGATGAAATATAAGGAGATGCCTGATCAGGTTGTTTGGAAATCGTTAATTGTAAAAAGTAATTGTTTCTTGGTGTATCTGACAAGTCCATGGCTGCTTTGCCAACCCTGATTATACGACTTGCGATACCTTCCTCTATTGAGCTAAAAGAAAAATACTCGACTTTTTAATCATCATCACTGAATAACCATACTTGCTTTTGGGCAGGGTTTGGAATACATAACCTGAAAAGGCAGCGCTGTTGGCAATATAGATGCCTAATATGAAAAAGCCTCTAAAAACATCCAGTACTGCCATTCGCCCGAACGGTTGAACAGGTAATGTGTCGGTATCTTGCATTAAAACAGTTTCAATATTCGTTTATTTGCAGCAAAATATAGAAATACTAGCGGGACTTGCTTAGTCAGCTAAAATTATCGCATACTGATGACAGGGGTTTTGGCTTTTGCCCACCTCACAATTTCCTCTCCAATACTTAATCCCAGGGCTTCTCCGGCAGTGTTATCACTTGGGTAATGTACGCCAGCTTCAAAACGGGAATGTGTCGCTTCCTTTGCCATTCTAAAGAAAGTGTTCCGATCATAGGGAAACAGATATGAAAGAACGATCGCCCGGCAATAAGCCATGGTTGCATGGCCTGCAGGATAGCTTGGTGAAGTGGGTGTTGGAAATAATGGTACAAAGGTGGTATCGTACTGGTCGGGACGGGCACGGAAATGCGTGTATTTCGAGTCCCAGTGAGCTACCTGATTGTCATAGTCTGAAATACTGACCAAAGCGTAAACAAGAGCGGCTTTCGGAGCGTTTCCAGAAAGATTGTATTCAAAAATCTTCTGATCTACCACCTCTCCCCAAGGCCAGGAAAACTCCCATCGAAATCCCCTGCTTTTGGCTAAATGATCGGCTTTGTAGTTTTTTACAGCCTCCATGTCCTCCTTGAGGTCCGGCGGGGGAGGAGAGCGAAACTGATCGGGCGATGTAAGTACCCAGGTTTTCAAGTTCATCAAGTCCTTTTTTAGAGGTTTGCCAGTATAATAGTTTCTGCCAACAGGGACAGTACCAGTCCATACCTTGTCAAAACCATCCATTTTAGCTTTTGCTATCACTTGTTCCGCTACCTTAACGCCAATATCAAAGCCTACCTCTACATCGCTGGGATACTGTACACCTGCAACAACCCTTGACATTCCCACATCTTTGGCCAATTGCAGTAATGAGTCAGCTTTTTCGGGAAACAAATAGCCGAGTACCGTAGCTGCTGCACCAGCCGCCACCGCATGCTCACAGGGAAAGGAGGGTGAACGAGCCGCTAAAACCAAGCTTTTAATGTCTTTTTTTGCCTCAAAAGGGCGTATCCGGTTGTGCTGATATTTTGCTTTCCAGGCCACCAGTGTCGCATCATAAATGGCCACACTCATGTAAGCGTAGATCCTGGGCCAGTATTGGTTGGGGTCATATAACGCATCGGCAATTTCT
>LXQK01000124.1:35593-51123 GCA_001683905.1 Marivirga sp. ANT-B6 | reverse complement strand
AACCATATTGTTTTTCGTTCAATTGGTAAATATTGATAAAAACATCGGCAGAACCGGCTATATACGCGAAAGGCGCTGCCGTAGCGATGCCGCCTGCCAGGGTATAGATCAGAAATTGCGGCTGCCTGACCACAGCCAGAAAACCCTTTAGAACAGGCTTTGGCTTAAGGGATAACGTCTTATCGGGCAAACTTCCCTGTGGCAATACATAGTGAACAGCAATCATGATCAATGCAGTAATGAACGCCAGGATGATGAATACAGCCTCCCAGCCAAAAGCAACCGTCGCATAGCCCCCGATCGTAGGTGCGATCATGGGTGAAATGGCAATAACTAAGATAATAAAAGAAAATGCCTGCGCTATTTTTTGCACAGGGAAAAGATCGCGGACTAAAGCCTGTGCTGCAACCATGCCGGCGCAGCCTCCAAGTGCCTGCACAAACCGCATGGCTATTAAAGTTTCAATGGTATCGGTATAGGCACAACCAAACGACGCAAGCACAAAAACAGTCAGACCCAGATATAAGGGTGGTTTTCTTCCAAACCGGTCTAATAAGGGGCCATACAATAACTGCCCTGCCGAAATTCCGATGAGATAACTGGTAAGAGAAAGTTGTACGTTTGAAATGGAGGTGTTTAAATCCCTTGCTATGGCAGGAAACCCCGGCAGGTACATATCTATAGCAAAAGGGCTAATGGTGGAAAGTGCCCCCAGTATCAGGATGGTAATAAAGTAATCTTTTTTGGTCATCATAATCTGTCTGGCAAATTTGAGATAAATTATGCGACATTTCCCTAAGGTGTATGTTAAATAAACATGAAAATATTTTGCTAAAGCAGGCTTTGCCAATTTTTTATCCTTCCGACGAAGGCTTATAAAAAGGTTTTATCATTGATGAAGTTACAGCTAGAAGCGCTTGCGAAATTTCAACATTACTCACGCTACGATTTTCTACAATTGATGAAACTGTGCTATATTGAGGGATGGAACAAGAATTTGTAAGCAGTACATTTGATAAAAGGGATTTTACCACTGAGAAGTTCTTCAAAGGGGAATATGAAGATTGTAACTTCATCAATTGTAACTTTTCCGCTGTTGACTTATCGGACGTAAAGTTTCTAGACTGTAAGTTTATGGACTGTAACCTAAGTTCTGCAATCCTTCACCGAACTGCATTGCAGGATATACAATTTACCGCCTGCAAGATGCTTGGGTTGAATTTTGATCATTGCCAGCCTTTCGGATTTTCCGTACGCTTTGTACATTGCATGCTCAACCACGCCTCATTTTACCAGTTGAAGCTTAAAAAAACAAATTTTAGCCATTCAAAACTTCACGAAGTAGACTTTACGGGGGGCGACCTTCGCGAGGTGGTTTTTGACCATTGTGACCTGCATCGGGCTATTTTTGAAAGCACCAACCTGGAGAAAGCAGACCTCCGAACTGCTTTTAACTATGCCATTGATCCAGAGCAAAACAGCCTGAGACAGGCGCGCTTTTCTTTGGCGGGAGCAGTGGGCTTATTAGCCAAATATAAAATTAGCATTGAAGATTAACGCAACGCTGCTGTTGTTGACGTCTCGTTTGCTTACTTCACTACGATCATCGGCACATACGAAGCAATCAGTTCTTTCAAAATTCATGAAGTTACTTTCGTTTATGGACTTAATCTGGTCCTTTTATTGTCGAAAATAGGTTATTAAAGGCTTCTGCATATGTGGGATGTGCAAATATGGCATCGCGAAGCTGCTGAAAAGTGAGTTTTCCCATCATCGCAATTTGTAACATCGACATGAGCTCGCCCCCTTCTTCTGCCAGGCAGGTTGCCCCCAGCAATGTTCCAGTGTCAGGATTTAGTATAACTTTCAGAAAGCCTTCGGTACGATTTGCTTCGATGGCCCGGGCTACATTTTTCATAGGCATGAAAGCGATGTTGTAGGGGATTTCTTTTTCTCTGGCTTGATTTTCAGACAGACCGACTCGCCCCAGTTCAGGTTTGGTAAACATCGTATAGGGAATGGTTCGATCATCCAGGTTTCTCCTTTGCTCGCCAAAAATATAATCCTTCACTATTCTGAAGTCGTCATAGGATACGTGGGTAAATTCTGGCCCGCCTTTGCAATCCCCAAGGGCAAAAACTCCTTTCTGGTTTGTTTCCAGGTATCGATTGACTTCGATATAGCCGTGCTCGACCTGGCGGATGCCAGCTATGTCCAAACCCAGGGCGGCTGTATTGGGCGTGGTGCCTATGGCCAACAACAGGTGTGATCCGTTAATGGTCTTTTCTTCACCTCCTTGATCATAATGAAGTGCTATCCCTTGATCAGTTCTTTGCACGCTGTTGGTTGTTGCACGAAGTGAAATGTTGATGCCTTCCTTTTGCATAAAATGCTGGATGGCATCAGCGACATCTTTATCTTCGCGGGGTGCGAGTTGGCTATCCTGCTGAAGGATAGTAACCTTACTGCCTAACCTTGCATACATTTGACCGAATTCCAGGCCAATATAGCCGCCGCCCAGGATCAAAAGGTGTTCAGGAAGTTCATCAAGATCCATGATGGTCTTCGAAGTTAAATAAGATACGTCCTTTAAACCTTCTAAATCTGGTTTTCTGGGGCTTGTGCCGACATTGATAAAAATTTTATCCGCTGTAATTTCTCGTTTGGCTCCTTGATCGAAGGTCACTGTAATAACTTTTTTATCCGAAAAAGTGGCTTCTCCTCTTAACAACGTAATATGCTCTTCTTTCTCCAGCCTATCTTCAATGCCATCTCGCCACGCTTGTACAAGCTTGTCGCGACGGTGCTTAAGTTTTCTAAAATCGGTTTGGACGGAGCCAACATCTATCCCTATTTCCTGTGCATTTTTTGCTGAATAGCTTGCTGCAGCTGATGCTATCATAATTTTCGTTGGGGTGCAGCCATAATTGATGCAGCTTCCTCCGGGATGTTCACGCTCAACCACTGCAGTTTTCAGACCCTTACTTGCTAATGTACTCGCTAACGGATTACCAGCTTGGCCTATTCCAATAATAATGGCATCAAATTTTTCCATTGTCGTGTGATATTAATATATATTCTCTATAGAAATACCCCAGGGTTCTAAATTGTTCAGATACATGATGGCGTACGGGTTTTAATTTTGGTCAAGCCAAAAGTAACGGGTCATTTATAAATACATTCTTTCATTTCATGAAATGAAAATTTAAAAGTCCATCTTTGCAAAAAGAAGATTCCTTGGCACTCGACATACTTTACCAGGATGTGTATATAGTAGCAATCAATAAACCACACGGGTTATTGGTTCACCCATCGCCTTTGGCGCGCGATGCCGATGAGTTTGCCATGCAGCTGCTTCGTGATCAGCTTAGCCAGTTCGTTTACCCCTGTCACAGGTTAGATAGAAAAACGGGTGGTGTGCTCTTGTTTGCATTAAATACTGCTCAGAATAAGAATATCCAGATGTTATTTGCCGAAAGGAAGATCGACAAAGTATACTTTGCCATTGTGCGTGGGTACTGTGATGACCTTGGTGAAATAGACTATCCGCTAAAGCGGGATGATGGCACTGTCCAGGAAGCATTTACTGCCTATAGGACGCTGGCACGTGCCGAATTGCCGATTCCGTTGGGAATGCATGACACCAGCAGGTACTCTCTTGTCATAGTCAAACCAGAGACAGGCAGGATGCATCAAATCAGAAAGCACTTTAAGCATATTCTTCACCCAATTATCGGGGACAGGCCCCATGGCTGCAACAAGCAAAATAAATTTTTTAAGGAAAGGTGGCAAATGCACACCATGCTGCTGCATGCGGCTTCGTTATCTTTTATTCACCCCGAAACGCTGAATCTTGTAAGGATTGATGCACCGATTCAAGATGAATTTCAAAGGATGATGGCGATGATGGGCTGGGAAAGGGCACTTTTGAAAGAAGATTTCTGAGCGGCTGACGTGCTTAGAAGTTGAAACTATTCGCTATCGCCTTATATTGTGGCGAATGGGATCAAGTAGTTTTTCAAGTCCATTGATTTTAATTTCATAGATCGTAGCCAATAGCATGCCCAACTTTCCATCAGGAAACCCCTCGCGGTTAAACCATTCGAGGTAGCTAACCGGCAAATATGCCAAGGTCACACCTTTATGCTTTCCAAAGGGCATCTTCATAGTCACCAGGTCTATCAAAATTTGAGGATTGGGCGCATTATTTTCCATACCTGCAAGATATACCTTATTTGGCTGAGGTGTATCTTGAAGAAGATTTCAAATGTTAAATAAAAAAACTTATAAATTGGAACAACATTCAAATATAATAATAGATGTTGCTCCAGATTTGTACAAGTTGTAGTGTCTTTTGCAATGGAAAGATCTATTTCGGCCGAGAAAGCCTGTTACTCTTTCAAAACCATATCGATACACATGACCGCACCAATCACCAAAAGGCGCAATTTATTATTTTGTGGTACTTTATCATCGATGCTTAACATATAGTTATCGGCTGAAGTAAAAAACTCTTTGCCTAAGCCGCTCCATTTTTTCGTAACGTGCGCAAACTCTGTAGTATCTTTCACAAAACGAAAATCCCAGCTCGTCCATTTGCCCTTAAGGACACAAAGTTCCTGGTCGTTTTCATCGACCACATTGAACTTCCCGCCCAGCGAGAAAAACTTTTGCTTAAATCTGCCGATGACTTTATCATTTTCATCCCACACTTCAACATTGGATTTAAAAAAAGAGACTCCTCTTTTTACTGTTAAGATCTTTTCACCCGTTATCGTTTTAATTTCGATGTGGAATGGCGTCATCCTTTTATAATCTGTAAAACGAAGCATTTTTGTGAAAAAACCCAGGTTTTCCTCGCGACAGTTCAATAACATCTCCTGCGTCTGCGGATGGAATATATCGTAATTATTGGCTGCTTTGAACATACCCACATGTTCTTTTACAAAAAATTGATTTAAATTAAGGATTGCATTCATGCGTTAACACTTTAGTTTGGTTGGTTAGAGCCAGATAAACCACTTGCTCACCTGTCTTAAAGCATTAAAAATAACCATATTTTGTTGTGAATCTTGCGCTGCCTTCGCTTGCTGGATTTTGAAGGTGTTATAAATTTTTGCCAATGCTAATGAAAACAGAATTTTGCCCCAGAAGAAGTATTATTATACCAGACGGATTTTTTTTAATTTTGAAATTCATAACGTATTGCGGGCTTAAAATGCTATCCATTCATTTTTTTCAAAATATTATTACATGAAACATAAGCGTAACTCTTTTGCATCTAAGGCGTTAATTTACCGGTCACCAATATTAGCGTACTTCACTTATTAGCATGGCTTTGATATTGCTTTAAGCCACTCTTTTATTTTCAAAATGATGGAATTAAAATACACGATACCCGCCCAGGCGCGCATAGGGCATGTACATCTTAAAGTAGCTAATTTGGAAAGAGCGATGAATTTTTACTGCCAGTTGCTGGGGTTTGAAGTGACGACTAAGTATGGTGAGCAAGCAGCGTTTATTTCTGCGGGTGGCTATCACCACCACATAGGTATAAATACCTGGCATAGTAAAAATGGTCCGAGGGCAGCTACCAATGTTGTGGGCTTATTTCATACCGCTATTTTATATCCCACGCGAAAAGACCTGGCCATTATTTTACATCGGTTAATGGAGGAAAAGTATCCGCTCACCGGCACGGCCGACCATGGCGTCTCGGAGGCATTGTACCTTGACGATCCCGATGGCAATGGCGTGGAATTGTACTGGGACAGGCCACAGGAGCAGTGGCCCCTGCACCACGATGGCAGTCTTCATATGTATACCAGACCTTTGGATACCGACGGTTTGCTTCAGGAAATAAGTTAGTCACTTCTGTATTTAAATTTTTCTCTTGATACAACTAGATAAAGTAAGCAAGTCCTTTAAAGGCGTGAAGGCAGTAGATCAACTCAGTCTAACCATCGTAAAAGGCGAGTACGTGGCCCTTTTGGGTCCCAACGGTGCCGGTAAGAC
This sequence comes from Marivirga sp. ANT-B6, assembly GCA_001683905.1. Classification (GTDB taxonomy): domain Bacteria; phylum Bacteroidota; class Bacteroidia; order Cytophagales; family Cyclobacteriaceae; genus ANT-B6. Next base: position 45,108 of record LXQK01000124.1, on the reverse strand, counting down.
GACGCTCGTGGAGATGATTGAAGGGCTGCAGTATCCGGACAATGGCGAAATTACCATCAACGGGCTTAGATGGAAAAAGGATGACACCCAGCTAAGAAAGCTGATAGGCCTGTCCTTACAAGAGACCAAATTCATCGATAAGCTTACTGTCCTGGAGACCATGGTGCTTTTTGGTAGCTTTTATGGCCTTTCCAAAGAGCGGGCGAAAGAAGTTATGCAGGTCGTAAACCTGGAGGCCAAAGGGAAAGCTTATACTGTACACCTCTCTGGCGGACAGCGGCAAAAGCTCGCACTTGGCATTGCACTACTTAATAGCCCACAGATCCTTTTGCTGGACGAGCCAACAACCGGGCTGGACCCGAATGCGCGTAGGGAAATATGGGAAATATTGTTAAAGCTCAAGCAGGAAAGAGGGACAACGCTCATCCTCACTACGCATTATATGGAGGAGGCAGAGCAGCTTTGTGACAGGATCGTAATTATTGATAGTGGCAGGATATTGGGTGACGGGACACTTTCCTCGCTATTAGCTACATTTTCCAGGGGCGAGATTATTACTTTCCAGCTTGATAGAAAACCATCGAATGGCGAACTTCAACAGTTAAAGGGTGTACAGGAGCTGGTTTGGGTAGGAGAGCAAGCAGAAGGCAGGCTTGTTGTCGAAGATATCACCCAGACATTGCCACGCTTTCTAGCGCTAATCAACGCTGAGGGAATTGCTTTGCTGGCCCTGGGCTCAAGAAAAAAGACACTCGATGATTTATTTGTGGCTATGACAGGAAGGAGACTCAGTGAATAACTCATTATACAATTTAATAGCGGTTCAGTTTAAAGAGTTTTTTAGGGAGCCCGCTATAATTTTTTGGGCGTTAATATTTCCGCTGGCGATAGCCGGCGTGTTAGGTATTGCCTTTACCAAGCAGGAAGAACCTGTACGAAAGATTGCCATTATTGAAAATAGCCTCGCTTCCGGGAGCAGCAATCTAGCTAAGCTAATTGAAAGGAACAGCCAGGCAACAGTTAATGATTTACCTTCTTTTGAATTTATCAATATGACAGCTGAAGAGGCGGCATTAAAGCTCAAACGAGGTGAAATTAACGTTTTTATTGAGGTAGCGGAACAGGATCGGCTCAATTTTAATTTTGATCCACTCAATGCCGAGGGAAGACTGGTTTACCTTATGCTGGAAAATAACTTTCTGCAACAAGACCGTATCCATGCACTGGCTGTTAAACCCATTACTACACAGGGAAACCGCTATATCGATTTCCTGATTCCCGGATTGATTGCATTGGGCATCATGAATTCCTGCATCTGGGGTATAGGATGGAATCTTATCGAGGGAAGGATCAAGAAACTCATGCGCAGGATGGTAGCTACGCCGATGAGAAAATCTTACTTTTTACTGGGGCATATTATTTCCCGGGCTGTATTGGCGGCTTTAGAAGCAGCGCTGTTGTTAATCTTTGCTTATTATGTTTTTGACATTAATATTCAGGGTAGCTATTTGGCCTTTGCGGTTGTCTTTTTTACCGGAGTGATGGCCTTTGCCGGGATTGCCGTATTTGCCTCTTCGCGTGCCACAACGACCACCGAGGGCAATGGTATTATCAATGCAATCGTATTGCCCATGACCATTCTCTCTGGAATATTCTTCAGCTATCGCAGTTTCCCTGATTGGGCCATAACCATTATAGAAAAGCTTCCACTGACGATGTTGGCGGACGCGCTGCGCGAGATCTTCAATGAAGGTGCTACACTGGCCAATGTTGGAGGGTATATTGCCGGAATGGCCATTACGGGCCTTGTGTTTTTCGTAGCTGGGTTGCGGATTTACAAATGGTATTAGGAGGGGTTTAAATTAATATTCTCCCCTTCATTTGAAGAGGAGAATATAATATAAAGGTATACTTTCTCTAATTAACGTTATTTTTTAAGGATTTCATATCAATAACAAATCTGTAGCGTACATCCCCGCTGATTGTCCTTTCATAGGCGTCATTGATCTGTTCCATTTTGATCATTTCTACCTCAGAAACGATATTATGCCTGGCACAAAAATCGAGCATCTCCTGCGTCTCCTTTATGCCACCTACCAGCGACCCAACAAGGCTCTTTCGGCCAAAGATCAATCTGCCAGCATGTACGGGAGCTGGCTCGGGCGGTACGCCCAAAAGTACCATTACGCCGTTGGTTCGCAGTAAAGTAAGGTATTCGTTATAATCATGCTTTGCTGATACCGTATCAATGATATAATTAAACGTATTAGCCATCTTTTTCATATTTTCCGGCTTCGTCGTCAGCTCAAAATGATGTGCTCCGAGGGCGTCGGCATCTTTTTCTTTTTCCTTGCTGCGGCTTAGCATGGTAACTTCTGCTCCCATGGCTGCGGCAATTTTAACGGCCATATGCCCTAAACCACCCAAACCTACCACGGCTACTTTGTCGCCATTTTTAATGCCCCAATGTTTTAGCGGAGAGTAAGTGGTAATACCAGCGCATAATAAAGGCGCCACAGCATGCAATGGCAATTTATCTGAAATATTCAACACAAAATTTTCCGTCACTACAATGTGGGTAGCATATCCACCATAGGTAGGCGTTTTTTTATCCTGCAAATATGAGTTATAGGTCTGGGAAGAACCTTTTTCACAGTATTGTTCCTGGTGATCCTGGCAATTGCTACAGTCTCCGCATGAGTCTACAAAGCACCCTACACCTACAGTATCACCTTTTTTAAATTTCGTTACTTTACTCCCCACCCTGGTTACATAACCTACGATTTCATGGCCAGGAACAACAGGGTACTTGGTGCCGCCCCATTCGTTGCGGGCAGTGTGGATATCGGAGTGGCATACCCCACAATATTCTATTTCGATTTCTACATCAGTTTCGCCAGGTTCTCTTCTTTCCAGTGAATAGCCTTCCAACGGTTTGTCAGCCTGGAGGGCTGCATAGGCATTTACATTCGTCATATGATTGTTTGATTTTACTAAAGGTGATATATGTCTTAACATATAACCCAACGGTTAAGAAGAAAGAAATGTTTTCAGCAGTCGTGTAAGCATTACTTGTCAAGCCATTGTTTAAAATCCTGCACCTTTTCTCTGCTTACAATGATTTCCTTCAGGTCATTGGCATTTGGAAGCACAACTTTTATCCTGCTATTGGTATAGGAGATCATGTCCTTGATGGCGTCGAAGCAAATAATAAATTGCCTGTTGATACGGAAATACACAGCGGGGTCCAGGACGCCCTCGAGTTGGTCCATCGTGTAATCGAGGAGGTGGCGGCGGTCGTCTTTCACCTGGGCGAAAGTGCCTTTGTCGCGGCTAAAAAAATAGAGGATATCTGCCACCGGAATAACTTTTAAATGTTCACCGGTTTTTACCATAAACCTGTGCTTATAGGCGGGTGCGGTATTTCCTATTAGCGCTTTTAGCGCATTCATGTCTACTGCAGGATAGCCTGTTGGTTGGCCAAAAAGCTGCATGTATTTATCCATTGCTGCAAATAGCGCCACTTTCTCCAGTGGCTTTAGCAGGTAGTCAACGCTATTTATTTTAAATGCGCGAATGGCGTATTCATTATAGGCCGTTATAAAGATTACTGGGCAGCTAACATCTACATGTTCAAATATTTCAAAACTAGTGCCGTCACCTAACTGGATGTCCATAAAGATCAAATCGGGGAGTGGGTTTGCCATTAGCCATTGTACAGCATTTTTTACCGAGTCAACCTGCTTCAGCACCTCTATTTCGGTGTGATAGCCCTTTAGCAGGGTATGTAACCTGGCTGCAGCCATTAATTCATCTTCAACAATCATTACCTTAATCATAGCGTGGGGATGAGAGGAATTGAAACAGTAAAAGTATTGGGTGATGAATTGATGTCCACATCCTGCTGGTTAAGCAGCGCATACCTGGCTTTTATATTGGCCAATCCCAAACGGGTGGAGCCTTCAACAGCGTTTCTGAGCTGCAGGTTATTGCGCACCAGAATCCTTCCATCGTGTATTTCAATGTCGACGTGCAGCTTTTCTTCTGCTGTAATCACGTTATGTTTGATGGCATTTTCAATGAGCATCTGTAGGCATAGTGGTATAATTTGATCGCCTTTATCTTCATAAGTGGGCAACTGAATGGTTACATTCTCGCCGAAACGAATCTTCAAAAGAAAGATATAAGCTTGTAGAAACGCAAGTTCTGTTGCAAGGGAGACCAATTCTTTTTTACTGCTTTCCAGTACATAGCGGAATACCTTCGAAAGCTGCTGGATAAACTGGGCGGCCAAATCCTGATCCATGTAAACCAGATCGGTTAAAACATTGAAGCTATTGAAGAGAAAATGCGGGTTGATCTGATTCTTTAGCGCGTCGTATTGTGCCTGTAGGTTCTCCCGTTTTAATTTTTCAATATCCAGGGCAGATTTTTTCCATGCCATGAGGAAGGATCTGGAGGTAAGCGCAATAGTAATGACCAGGGCAATGTAAACAGGTAATTTAGCGTCGTTCAGCATACTGACCATTGTCAATTCATTCCAGACCATGTTTTTGAAAATAAACACTCTAAAGAACATGACGATGACGACGCTAGCGATAAAGGAAAATACGATAACGGTAATTGTACCCACCACCAATCGCTTGATGGGCGTTTTAATCCAGCTAATTCTCAGGTCGAGTTGATCGACCAGATAGCCATTGCCAAAGCCTAAAATCAGGCATATGATAAAGGAATACAGGATGCTGTCTGCAACGGAAATGATACCTTCGAGTGAAAGGAAACAGGAAGGGCAAAAAACAAAGATGATGCCAATGGCAAGCAGGAGGTTATAGAAGACAATTTTGCTCCAGAATGTTATTCGTTTTGAATTGGCTATCATAGTTCTTTTTAAAAATAGGCATTTCTCTAACAAATACATATTGATATTTAGGGTGCATGTGGATTGGGGTGAAAGCACCCTATCAAGCCCGCGCGGGATTTTGTCACCATTTTTGTAGAAAAGTGCAAAAAAAGCCGCCAAAACCGTGATCAGTACGCTATAATATCTCCGGATTAAAACCGTGGGCTGCAGACACGCAACTCCGATGCGGCTCTGCTATTGACTGTTAATCCTGCCGCGTCTGTGACCCCTAGCCCGGAGGGCCCTGGATGCTTTTGGTTTTAAAAAACCTGATATTTAGGCCACATACCAGTGAAGCACTGGCTTGCCTGGTATGTGACCGACATGACAAGTGATTATTTACTGGTGCAGTTAGCTGCCAGCTCCCTTGCTCCATTTCTTCCCCAAGCTGGTGACAATGACTTTTCTTCCCCTGTTTTCTCGAAAAGGACTACGCTTTTTTGAGCTAAAGCGCAGGCTTTGTCGGTACTATTGCCAAAAAACTGGGCTGTGCCAAATTCCATTTGAGCCATCAGGTAGTAGGCGCGTGGGTTTTCTGGGTTCATTTGCATCGCCTGGCCAAGGAGCTGCATGGTTTTTGGCGTCATGGACTGGCCGCGCGTTGCGGGGTCGGCACTAAGGCTCATCATTGACTGATACCCCTGAAGAGCCACTATTTCGCTTTCATGTGGCGCAACTTGGGCTGCTTTCCCGATCCACTGTGCTGCCTTTTCAAGTGAGGCATCTTTGGCTTTTAGTCCGTCCTCTTTAAAACTCATGTTGATGTACGCTAGCGCAGCATAGTAAGAGGGAAGCCACTCTTTTGGTTCGTTTCCTGCAATACGTTCAAAGGTGTTGGCCACTTCCAGCAGCGCATTTTTATCGTTAGCCTGCTGCAAATGTTGTAAATTTTTCTGCATGGCTGCTTCATACTGCCCGTTTCCGGCCTGCAATAAAATGGTATTGAATAAAATAAGGGCTGATACAAGTAGATTTTTCATAAGTTTTAAAATTAGATTAAGGTTAGAGATAATAAACTGTTAAAGATTATCGAGTTGATTTTTCGTTTTGTCCTTTGCAAGGGTAATAAAGATGCCCATAAAAATAAATCGGGGTGCGCCTTGCCTTACCGGTTCTCGGTTATAAATGCCTTCGCTATTCTTCTGCTGTGCATATTGGTAATTGAATACATTGTCAAAACCTAAAATATTGGTAGCCGATGCGTACACGATGATATGCTGCCGAAAGAGATACGCTGCATTGATGCTTAGGTCAAAGAAGGGTTTGGTATGTTGCGCATTAAATCTTTCCTGGTTTGGATCGTGATAAGTCCGCGCACTTGTGAAGGAAAAAGTACTTCCAATTTGTGTTTTGATTGAGGGCACAAAATGTTTGTATACGACAGAGACATTATGTTTCGAGGCAAATGAAGGCACGGCTTTTTCAGGAAAATGCAGGTATTGCCTCTTGGTATCCAGATAAGAATAAGAGATCCAATAATCGACATTTTTGATGCTTTTTCTATCGCGCCAGAATAGGTCAAGGCCACGGGCGTACCCATTTCCGGCATTGTCGATGTTTGATATGCCTGATGTCACGTCACCCTGAAAGGTTATCAGCTGATCATAAGCTTTATGATACATCTCACCCCTGAATGTCCTGTCATTTGTGCTCCATTGATAATTTAAAATATAATGCGTTGCAAGCTCAAATTGTAGTTTGGGCTGATATAGTTGCCATGCTGGCTGTGGTTGTTGTGCAAACTGGCCATAGGCAAGTGATATTTGGCTTTGGGCGCCAGTCTTATAGGCCAGCGAAACACGTGGTGCGGGTGCTGCCTTGCCCATGCGGGCAGCATGATCGAGCCTGACTCCTGCTCGTGCCGTGATTTTGCTGGTAAGATAGATGTCGGCCTCACTAAATGCACCGAGTATTACTTCATCCAGCTTTTGGTCGTTGGTATGGGGCTGTCGATAAATGGCCTTGCTCTTAAAGCTTTCTGCACCAAATCGAAGCACCACACGTTCACTCCAATCGTAAGTCCAGGTGTTTTTAATATGCAGCCCATGGTCCTTTTTTATGAGGTTTGCCTGGCTGATGGCAAGATTATCTTTGCTGTAGTTGTAGGAGGCACCCGCGTAGACCTGCCACTTCTTGCTGATGATGTCGCGGTAAGAAATATTCAAATACGCATAGCGGTTGTCCAGTCCAATAGGTACAGGGGTGGTAAGGGTAGCCGCATCTTTTTGGATAATGCCGAGCGTAGCATCGTTTAAAGTAGCATAGACTTTAAGTAAACCGCTTTTTCTGATTTTATGACGGTAAACCAGTGACGCATTGAGGGCCTGCGGAGCTTTACCCCACGCCTGATTTTGCTTGACCATGCTAAAATAGGGTTTTAGGTTGGTGTAGCCGAGCTCAGCCGTAACCGCCTGCTTTTCGCCGGTTAGGGTATGGGCGATGCTGCCGCCAACTGTCATAAGTGATATATCCGTCTGCGTAGCCGTGGGAAAGTCAATGGTGTTGAGCACCAGGGTGGATGATAAGGCCTGGCTATACTCAGCCGAATAGCCGCCGGTACTGAATAGGGTACCTTTAAAAAGAAAGGGTGAAAAACGGTTTCTGGAAGGCAGATTATCAGTTGTGCTATTGTACGGGTTTTGCACCCACAGGCCATCGACAAATGTGCGGGTTTCATGCCCTTCGCCGCCCCTGACGAATAACCTGCCCGTTTCACCCACCTTTTGTGTACCAGGAAGGGTATTCAGCGCTCCAGCAATATCTGCGGTGGCACCTGCGGTAGTAGCAATATCCAGAGAGCGTAATATCGTACCCTTTTTCTCATCACTGGCCTCAAAAGTGCCTGCATTGACGGTAACACCATCGAGTCGGCTAAAGGCTTCATGAAGAACGCTTTCAATGGAAGATTTATAAGGAAGTGTGATAGGGATCAGTCTAGTATTAAAACCGATAAAGCTTATCGAAAGGATATAATCGCCTTCGTGTTCAGATGTAAAGGTGAAGCGCCCATCTGCTGCGGTTGAGGTACCATCGTAAGTGCCGGTTAGGAAGATGTTTGCACCCAGAATGGGCTGTCCAGACGCATCGACCACCTTTCCGTGAACGGTATGTTGCGCTTGCACTGCATAGCTGAAAAAGAGAAAAAGTAGGGGGTATATTACCTTCATAACGATCTTTTTTTATCAAAGATGGAGGAAGGAAGTATGCCTAAAAAAAAGAATTGACTGAACCGTAGTCGTAGTACGCCGGGTTGTTGATTTAATAGGATGAACAGAAATGCGCGGTTTTAATTAAAGCATTCCCATGGGAAGTGCGCCTGTCGGAGAGGTTGAGATTAAAGACTACGAAAGGGAGTAGTTAGCAAAATATAAACCGACATTTGTGCGTAAAGGATAGAAGTGGAAAACCCGGAGCACACAGGAGTACCTGAAATCCGAGGCGCGACACGTTGCGAGGATTTGGAACGGAAAGCCTGACCCGCAGGGGTACGCCCACAGTAGGATCTGGATGCTGATACGACATTTAGCTTACGCCCAATTTCTTGATATGGGAAAGGTGAGAGGCAAAGGCCTTGATCATAGTGGGATATTCATGATAGGCAATGTTGAACTCCTGACATGTTTCCTTTACGAATTGGTTGATTTTTGGGTAGTGTACGTGGCTGATTCGAGGAAATAAGTGATGCTCCACCTGAAAATTTAGTCCGCCCAGCATCCAGCAGATTACCTTATTTTTGGTCGCAAAATTAGCCGTCGTGTTTATCTGGTGTACAGCCCATTCCGCATCGATTTTGTTTGTGACAGCATCTGGGGAGGGGAAATGGGTTTCTTCTACCATATGGGCCAATTGAAAGACCGTACTGATGGTAAGGCCGCAGATAAAAGCTATAATGCCAAAACCGACCAGTGCATTCACCACGCCAACCATTAGAATAGGGATGACCAGGTACACGACCATGTACACGGCCTTGGTCACCCAAAAGATAATATGCTCTTTGCGGGCAATATTTTTAGAGATTTTTCCTGTAAAATATTTTTCAAAATCCTGATAGAAGATCCAGGCGACATAAGAGATGCCGTATAGGAATACGCAATACAGGTGCTGAAAACGGTGAAACCAGTATTTAGGTTGGTTCTCGTGCAGCCGCATAAAGTGTTTTACCTCTATATCGAGATCCATACCGTCGATGTTGGTATAGGTATGGTGGTTGATGTTGTGTTTGATCTTCCAGAAGTAGGAGTTCCCGCCCAAAACGTTCAAAGAATAGGCAGACAGGTTGTTGATCCATTTGCGCTTCGAAAAACTTTGATGGCCGCCTTCATGCATGACATTGAAACCAATGAGGGCAAGATCGAGGCCTAAAATCGCGCAAAGAATGATTGATACAATCGTAGATGGCGTAAAAAAAACCAGGATGATATACAACGAGATGGCCACTGTAACCTGAAGAATTCCTTTAAAATAAAGCTTACGATTTCCGGAGGTTTGGATTTTGTTCTGAGCGAAATACGTATCTACTTTATTCTTTAGTGTTTTAAAGAAAGGACTTTGTGTAGTATTAAAAGTTATTTTTGACATAATGTAGATCGGATACCCCTTTACAACGTATGGC
>LXQK01000124.1:31679-35381 GCA_001683905.1 Marivirga sp. ANT-B6 | reverse complement strand
TGATACAAAAATTTTAACGGCAACACGTAATAATAAAGGTCAATGTGAATCATTAGGCGATTACCTGCACAACTTAGTTTATTGAGCTATTGCACCGCTTTAAAATCTTTCTCCATCTCCTCCATCGTAGTCGCCACCGCCACTTTTATCTTCACGCTGTTTAGATTTTTGGTTCAACCTGTAGTTTAAGGTAAGCATAAACTGGCGCGCTCTCCATTGGAACTCAGACATGGTGGCAAATGTTTTGCCGAAAGTTTCTGATCGCCACTTGCGGGTATTGAACAAGTCACTCACACTTGCCGTGATGGTGCCTTTGCCGTTGAAAATTTCTTTATTGACAGCCATGTCTACCGAATAGTAGGACTTTCTTCTTCCTTGTGGCATTTCTTCCGGGGCTCGATAATTCAGGTTTGCCTGGTAATTAATCTTATTCCAAATGGTAATTTTTGAGTTAAATCTTCCACTCATAGAATAGGTATCGCTACTGAGGTCTTCTCCAAAAGCCTCTCCTTCAGTGATGGCACGGTAAAAATTTGCATTCATGTTTACTTTCCACCATTTGGAAAGATCCAGGGAAACATTGCCTTCCAAACCATAGGAATCTCTAATACCCAAGTTTACAGGACGGGTAATAAATTGCACGTCGCCTTCTTGCCCGGCTGACTGCGGCTCTATAACCCTCATAATCACGTCAGTTGACCGGCGATAATAGGCGCCGTAATAATAAGAAGCGGTACTTGTCGTATTTAGATAACCGATTTCATAAGAATTGGTAAATTCCGGATCCAGGTCGGGGTTTCCTACCCGGAGGTTTCTGGCATCGCTAAATGAGCTAAATGGATTGAGTTCCCGTGACCTGGGACGGTTTAATCGCCTGCTATAGCTCGCCTGAAGTGAGTTCTTTTTGTTTAACTCGTAAGTCATGTGGCCACTGGGAAACAGGTTGATATAATTCTTTTTGATAAGTGCATTTTCAGTCCCTGATTCCAGGTCGATATCGGTTACCTCCGTTCGTAATCCCAGTTGATAGGAGAACTGATCTACCTTAATACCCAAGATGGCATAGACGGCATAAATATTTTCAACATAGTTGAAGCTGTTGGTAAAATCCCGAAAGGCAACATACTCGCCGGCGCTGTTTAGTTCTTCAACGATATAATCATTTTCCAACCTTCCAAAAGTGCTCCTATATCCTGCCTCAAACTTACCGTCGCCTCCAAAAGGATGGACATAATCGGCCTGAAGCAACCAGCTTTCATCATATTCATTATTATCCACCCGCTGGTCGTTTGGCTCTAAAGGCGCAGAAGATTCTCCTGTACCTGTCTCGAAGATCTGTGACTTTTCATTCTCAGTGCTTCTTCGGTATTGCAAATCGGCCGTCAACTTTTGACCAGTTCGGTTAAAATCTCTGTTAAGGTTGATGTTGTACTCCAAATTTCGGTCATCTTCAGTTTCATTATCAACCCGATCGACGGTTTGCAGCAGTTCTCTATTCCTATCAAAATCGCGATAGCGGATAGCTGAAGTATTTTCCTCATCGGATATTCTATACAGAAAGGAGGCGGTCAAAGTGGTCTTATCATTCAGAAAAAAATCCGAGCCTATACGAAAGCTATTGGAGATACCAGACCTAATCCTGCTTTGACTTCTTTCTGTAAAGTAAGTCGTGTCGTCACGGTAAACGCCATTTTCAGGGTAGAACTCCTGAAAAGATGCGCCACTTCCCGGCGTCTCGCGGTAGTTGATGCCGTAGGTAGTGAAAAGATTCATCCATTTGCGCCTTACGTTCAGGTTGAGGGATAATCCATAATTTTCGGGATAACCAGCATTGACCGTAAAGGAACCATTGACGCCATTTCGTTTTTCTTTCTTTAAAATGATATTGATAATTCCCGCCATTCCCTCAGCATCATAACGGGCCGATGGGTTGGTGATCACTTCGATTCTTTCAATTAAATCTCCCTGCAAGAGCCTTAGCGCGTCGGGGCTACTGATACCTACCAGGCCGGAAGGTTTTCCGTCTACAAGGATGCGGACATTGCCACTTCCTCTCAGGCTTATATTTCCGTCTACATCCACATTTACTGAAGGCACATTGTCGAGGATTTCTGCTGCATTTCTACCGATATTGGTCAGGTCGCTACTAACATTAAAAACCCTTTTATCCAGGTTGAGCTCCATTTGATCCTTTTCACCTGATACCACAACTTCGGCGAGCGTCTTTGTATCGGCAGCTAGTTTTACTTCGCCTACATTTTTTGCCGGGCTTTCCGCACTTAAGCTGATATCGGCAATGGTTTTGGATTGGTAAGAGATAAACTGAATTTCAATATAGTAGTTTCCCTGAGGCGCCTCAATGGTAAATTTGCCATCAGGACCGGTTACATTTCCTGTCATCAACGACTGATCGAGTCGTTGATGGAGGCTGATGGTGGCATATTCGATCGGTTGATTTGTCTCATTATCGATTACTCTGCCCGAAACTGTGTATTGCCCTTTCTTTTTTTGGGCGTTTGCATCATTAACAGAGATAATACAAATGGTAAATAGGAGGGAGAGTTGTAGAAATCGCATCAGTAAAAATTCAAAAAAACATGTAGTAACATATACTACAACGGCGCGGGCAAGAAAAGTTCAAAAGAAAAAGCTAAAAATTTGGTCTCTTCTATGAATGCGGCGTGATGAGATCTAACTATCATAGATCTATTGCAGATAAAACGCTTTCGGAACTTCCGGGGCTATAAAATTATTGGAGGGTGATCTTATATTATTTGGAAAAGCAGCAACACTTATACGGTTAAATACGGTCGTACATATAGATGTTTCTGCAGGAATAATTGGTAAAAGGTTTTTCTATTTTCCTTTAAATCGGGGTTTTCTTTTTTCGATAAAGGCCTGCATTCCTTCTTTCTGATCTTCTGAAGAAAATAGGAGGTAAAAGTTCTTTCTTTCGAAATGGAGCCCTTCTTCCAGGTGTACTTCATGCGCTCTGTTAACGGCTTCTTTTGCCAGAACGGTAGCCAGCGGGGACATGGCCGCTATTTCTTTTGCCAGCCTGACGGTTTCCTGCATATAAATTTCTTCCGGAACGACCTTATTGACCAGACCTGCCTCTAAAGCTTCTTTGGCGGTCATAAATCTTCCCGTCAATACCATCTCCATTGCGCGGGCTTTACCCAATGCCCTGGTGAGTCGCTGGGTACCACCGGCACCAGGCATGACACCAATTTTTATCTCCGGCTGACCAAACATAGCTGATTCTGAAGCGATAATCATATCGCAAGTCATCGCCAGTTCGCAACCGCCACCAAGTGCAAAGCCTGAAACTGCAGCAATAAGCGGTTTCTTCGTTTTTTTGATCTGATCCCAGGTACTGAACTGGTCGATCTTAAGCATATCTACGGATTTTTTTCCGGACATCTCCTTGATATCGGCACCTGCAGCAAAGGCTTTTTTATTTCCTGTGAGAATAATTACACGCACCGCATCGTCCTGATCCAGGGCTTTTAATGCATCCCTGAGCTCTTGCATAAGCTGAAGATTCAAGGCATTGAGCTCATTTGGCCGGTTTAATTCTATCAGTGCAATATGTTCCTGATAATTGTTGGTTACTTTTATCATATTTATCATAAAGAGGCTCTTGAGTATTATCTCCAGCAATGTAGTGCTTTACCAACCCAATATATACCGATTAGTTGA
>LXQK01000124.1:28722-31614 GCA_001683905.1 Marivirga sp. ANT-B6 | reverse complement strand
CCAACCCAATATATACCGATTAGTTGATGTCCCATGTTTTTTTTATGCCGGGTGACGCATAAAATGGAAAAATATAAAAATTTGAAAAGGAATAAAAAAAGACCCACCACGAAGTTGGGTCTATTGTATTAAATAGGTGTTACGCGTATAATGACGCAATCTCGTACTTTATTATGATAACCTACCTATTGGCTATTTGATAACATGCATATGCGGAAAAACAACTTCATTGAGCGAAGCAGTTTTAATATGATTGTCACTTGGTTTTACTTCAATGTTTACTTCGGAATTTTTTACGGCCGGATATGATTGGTCAGATAAAAAAACCCGATCTTTCAGATTTACCATCAACAACAAAACTACCAGCGAAAAAATTTTTAAAAGAAAAGAAAAATTGTTACTATCCTTTGTCATAAAAAATATATTTAAACAATGATTCATAATTGCCTCCAAAAGAGATCATTATTTTTTGCTAAAAGTATGGATTAACCGGATAATTAGCAAAGGGATTATTGTAAATTATATTACTTGAGAGGAAAAAAATGTACCTTAATCTTACATCTTACATTTAATATTTGAAAATTAATAATTGACGTTAAAAATGATACACGTATTTTTCGTTTGCTTAGGAAATATTTGCAGATCGCCTCTTGCAGAAGGTATTTTTCGGGATCTGGTGGCAGAAAAGAAGCTTTATGATAAAATCAGTTGTGACTCAGCCGGCACCTCAAATTATCATATCGGGCATAGCCCTGACCCACGTACGGTCCGAAATGCACTTCAAAACATGATTAAATTGAATCATAAAGCACAGCAGTTCGCCTATAAGCACTTCCATTCTTCAGATTATATTATTGTTATGGATAAGTCAAATCTGGATAATATTGAGATTTTGCGCGACCAGCAAGGTTTGGAGAACGTAAAAATTATGCTAATGCGTGCCTTCGATCGGGAAGGTGAAAACCAGGATGTACCGGATCCATACTTTGGTGGTGAAGATGGTTTTCAGGAAGTTTTTGAAATTTTAAACAGATCGTGTAGAAATTTGCTTCACTATCTTATCAAGGAGCATCAATTAGAAACTTAGGTTTTATGTTGGAAGTAGACCAGGAATCATTTTTTGAAGCTGTACTTTTCGAATCGCTGGGAGAGGAAGTAGCAGTCAGATCATTCAGGGTTATGGCAGGCGGCTGCATCAACAATACGATACAGCTACAGACTGCTGCGGGGAACTATTTTATTAAGTACCATGAAGTTTTAGCGTATCAGGACATGTTTGAGGCAGAGGCCAAAGGTCTGGAAATACTTAGGCGAAATGGAAGACTTGTCATTCCGAAGGTTCTGGGTTGCGGAAAAATCTTATCAAAATCTTATTTACTATTGGAGTACATCGATGAGGGTAGAATGGCATCGGATTACTGGCAAGACCTCGGTACATCGCTTGCGCAGTTACACAGCAATACACAAGAAAATTTTGGGCTGGATCATCATAATTATATTGGCAGGTTGCCACAAAGCAACGACGAATACAGTACCTGGGCGGAGTTTTTCGTCGACCGGAGGCTGGAGGTACAAATTGGTCTTGCCCGTTATAATGATCTTATTTCTGAGTCTTTCGCAAGGAAAGTGAGGAATATTTATCCGTGCCTGGGACAACTATTCCCTAAGGAAAAGCCAGCACTTCTGCATGGTGATTTGTGGAGCGGCAATGTGATCGTTGGTGGCAATGGATATGCTTGTCTGATAGACCCAGCTGTTTATTTTGGATCTCGCGAGGCAGAATTGGCGTTTACTAAATTGTTTGGTGGCTTCGATCCTGCCTTTTACTTTTCCTACCAGGAAGCATTCCCTTTGGAACCCGGGTTCGAGGAAAGAGAAGAAATCTATAATTTATATCCTTTGCTGGTACATGCCAATCTTTTTGGTCCGTCTTACTTAAGTGCTGTCGAGCGGGTGGTGGATCGGCATCAATAGGAATGCTTGGTGTAGACTTGTGCCGTAATATCTTTATTTTTTGTTGGTATATTGCGAAATAATGACTTCTACCTTGGCGCGCACGTGTCGCGTATGCTTTTCAATGACCTTTTTAAATGGTACACGATTAGAAAGATATCAGGGCTAACGCCCCTCAAATTGCGTTAATATTTTTTACTACGAAGATATCAGGGCTACACCCCTTATGGAAGGTATGAAGAGCAGCAAAAATATGCCTTTAAAAGGCAAAGTGGAAGTAGATGAATTTTTTGTCGGAGGCCCCCAAGAAGGCAAAAAAGGGAGGAGCGAAAGCAAGAAGCGCCAAGTGGTTTTGGCCATTCAGGTCGATGATTATGGCATCCACCGTTCATATGCGCAGGTAATTCCTACCGCAGCCAGTATTGAGCTAGAATCGTTTTTTGATCTGCACATAGATAAAAAGGCTTCAATTGAAACAGATGGCTGGACCGGTTATTCCCCGCTTGTAAAAGATTATCCTGGCCTTGTCCAGAAAAAGTCGATGAAAGGGGCTGCTTTTCCTTTGATCCACCGTCAAATTATGATGTTCAAATCTTGGCTGAGAGCGATACATCATCAATGTAAGCATCTACAGGCCTATTTAGATGAATTTAACTATAGGTTTAACCGATTGAAACAAATGGATACGGTCTTCCATAACCTGATTGTCAGGATGATGAACCACCACCAACAATCTATCAAGAATTGAAAGTGACTTAAACGCCTTATTCTATATCTTTAAGCAAATCTATAAACAATGAACAAAAAAGGGGTGTAGCCCTGTTATCTTCATAGATAGAAGCATTAACAATAAACAGAAAAGGGGCGTAGCCCTGATATCTTAAAACAATGGCAAATATCTATACCCAGCTCTACATGCAATTTATTTTTTCAGCAATG
>LXQK01000124.1:25812-28581 GCA_001683905.1 Marivirga sp. ANT-B6 | reverse complement strand
TTTTGATGTAAATCTTTGTGAAATATTGGCCTCTATCACTGAAATATCTAATAATTAGGATCAATACAAATAAAATTATAGGGATGTTATACTTAATTAACCAATTTTTGGTAAATTTCCGAAAACGTTTGCGGGATCGTTTTTTTGTTAAATAAAAGACTTTTTTACTTTTTTCAAGCGAAAGATATTCATATAAAATAACTACAATTTTTTAATCAATTTTTAAATGCAAAATTCTCAGCTGGGTTTACCAATTGGTACCACATTAGACCGGTTTATTAAAAGAAAACAAGAAGACTTTCCCTTCGCGACAGGTGAATTATCTCAGCTTTTGAGAGATATTGCCCTGGCGGGAAAAATTGTGAATCGTGAAATCAACCGTGCCGGCTTAATTGGCGTGAGTGGTGCTTTCGGAGTACAGAATGTACAAGGGGAGGAGCAGCAGAAGTTGGATGTCATTGCTAATATTCGTTTTATTCGGGCCTTAAGGAATGGCGGAGAAGTTTGTGCCATTATTTCAGAAGAGGAAGAAGATGTGATTGATTTGAGCAATCCTAAAGGCCGGTACGTTGTGGCTATCGATCCCTTGGATGGGTCTTCTAATATTGATGTCAATGTGTCTATCGGTACGATATTCTCAATTTACAGAAGAAAGTCGCCTGGTGGGGGACCTGTGTCGGAAGAAGATGTGCTACAAAAAGGCACCGAGCAGGTAGCAGCAGGTTATCTGCTGTATGGTTCATCTGCCATGATGGTGTATACCACGGGTAGGGGAGTCAATGGATTCACTTATGAAACTACATTAGGTGAATTTTTTCTGTCGCACCAGAATATGACCATTCCTAAAACAGGAAATATCTATTCCATCAATGATGGCGCTTGTCGAAGCTTCCCTTCTTTTGTCAACGATTATATTGACTACTGCAAAGACCAAAGCTACTCTGCCCGTTATATAGGTTCACTGGTGGCGGATTTTCACCGTAATCTGTTGGTTGGGGGAATTTACATCTATCCCACCTCCAATAAGGCGCCAAATGGAAAATTGCGTCTATTATATGAATGTAATGCCCTTGCTTTTGTGGTAGAACAAGCTGGAGGAAAGGCTACCAATGGCGACATGCGTATCTTAGACATTCAACCAACGGAATTGCACCAGCGTGTCCCGTTCTTTATAGGCCCTAAAGCGATGGTAGATAAAGCCGAAAGTTATAAAAAAATGGCGGCTAAAGCTGTTGCTGAGTGATGGTAAGTAAGATCTGTTGCCAGTATTTTAGCAACAGATCTTTCTCTATTTTATTTTTTTTGCGGCTTATTAGGGGATTCTTTCTCCGTTTTCTTTTCCTTTGAAGCGGCTTTTGGGTCTTCTATTTCAGATTTTTCAGCCTTTTCTTCTTTCGGCTTTTCTTCTTTCTCCGATTTTGGATCTTCTGTGGGCTTCGCGTCAAATGTTTCAGGGGCATACTGGAACAGGATATTATACCAATTGATAATCTTTTTGATATCCGACACATACACCCTTTCAGGATCATATTCGGGTACAATATGCTTTAAAAATGATTTCAGTTCGTCGCCATCGGAGGTGGCGCTGAGGCCCGTATCGCCTTTGAACTCCTCGTGAATGTTTCGCAAAACATTTTCAAGCGGAGTGGAACCTTCCTGCGTGGTGGTATACACAGAAATCTCCTGAAGGATAGATACCCTGTTGCTGGCGCTCGCCACGCTTTTATGCTTTGTATCATCTATCGACTCTATAATAACACCAGCACGTGTGGGTTTCAATATCTTGTATAATCCGCCTTTACCTGAAATTGAAGCAATTTCTTTGAACTCCATATAATAAATTTATTAAGCTTCTAAAAAGACGCAATTTATCAGAATAGATTTTAATTAGCCAACTAAATTTGCTTATTAATCTCGCCAATATATTGCAGCAGCTCCTCTCTACCGGTCTTACTGGACGCGGAGGTTACAAAATAGGGCGGCAGCACTTCCCAGTCCTCTAAGATTTTCTTTTTAAATGCAGCAACGGAAGCCTGCGTCTTATTTACTGATTGCTTATCGGCTTTTGTAAACACCAGCGCAAAGGGAATCTCTACTTCTCCCAGCCAGTTGATAAAACTCAGATCGATAGGTTGCGGCGGCAGGCGTGAGTCGATGAGCACCATCATAGAGGTGAGGTTTTCCCTGTTGACAATATAATTTTTTATCATAGGTTCGAACTGCTCTTTTTGAGTTTTGCTCACTTTAGCAAAACCATATCCAGGAAGATCCACCAGGTACCATTGCTCGTTGATCAGAAAATGATTTATTAACTGCGTTTTTCCGGGTTTGCCTGAAATTTTAGCTAATTTGCCAAAGTTGGTGATCATATTGATCAAAGATGATTTACCCACATTGGACCTTCCAATGAAAGCATATTCGGGCTTATCGGCGGGAGGGCATTGTGTATATTCGCTGCTGCTGGTGACGAAGTTGGCGGTTTTTATTTCCATCGAAAAATCATAGCGCCAGGAATTAAACATTTTCGGTACTTTCCTGACAAGTATTTGATTAAGATCAGTTTTCTAAAATTATTAGCTTAAAAACTAATATTTTAGATCATGCTTAAAAGTTAATACAAAGCTAATACTCTCATTGAAATAATAGCTATAAAAATGCTTTTATCAAGCTGAATGGGCAATATGGTATTTACTTTACCTGTTTGGTGAATTCTGGAAATGGGAATAACATCGATTTAAGAGGGGATGAATTTCGAAATTGAATGTCTTT
>LXQK01000124.1:0-25669 GCA_001683905.1 Marivirga sp. ANT-B6 | reverse complement strand
ATTGATAACTAGTTTGTTAAGTTTTATAGATAAAATATTTAAAATATAACAGTAAATCATACATCTAATTCAGTGTTGATTAGGTCAGAAATGGGGGTTAAGTTGCCCTTCGTTTAATAATTGAATAATTCTTTCTATCATTAGGAATATATTTAGCGATAATGGTTAAAAAATATCTACGTTTATTATTGGTTTCCATAGCATTTATAGGAATCGTTACCGAAAAAGCCCAGGCTCAGACGGATGAAGAAATTGCAAAAGATCTGGTAGAGATTGCCGATGAAATTTATAATGTCACCAAGGCTTTTATCGACGCTCGTGATCAATATGCGCAGGCTGCCGAGTTGGATCCTACTAATATCAAGGCCAATTATATGGCTGGAAAACTTTACCTGGAAACTGTAAATAAAGAAAGATCTACGAAATACTTTATAAAGGTTCTTGAGCTTGATCCCAACTATCGCTTTGATATGAACTACCTTATTGGCAGAGGCTATCAATATGGCAATGACTACGACAATGCTTTGTTATATTATAATAAATATTTGGACAAGCTAAACCTGGAACAGAATTACCGGGGCCTCGATATGGTGCCTATTAAAGATGTAAAACGTAGAATCTATGAGTCCGAAAACGCCAAGGAATTCAGGGCAAATCCAGCCAATTTTTCGATTGTAAATATAGGTACACAGATCAATTCTGAATGGGATGATTTTGCCCCCGTTTTAAATGAAGATGAAACCTTGTTGATTTTTACTTCTAAACGACGAGATGGTAACCTAAACGAAGATGTGGATGAAGATAACTTTCCTTTTGAAGATATTTTTATTTCAAGGAAGGTAAACGGTAAGTGGTCAGCCGCAGAAAATATCGGCGAGTCGGTCAACACGCCATTTCACGATTCAAATTTGGCGCTGTCTGCCGATGGTAAGCAATTGTATATATATAAGGATGAGAATAACGGCGATATTTATTTCTCGGACATGAAAGCTGATGGGAAGTGGTCACCGCCACAGCCATTGGGTAGCACCATTAATTCTGAAGGCTTTTCTGAAAAATCTGTATCAATTTCTCCCGATAACAGTAGATTGTTTTTTGCCAGTGACAGACCGGGCGGGCAAGGCGGCTTTGATATCTACATGAGTTCAAAGGATAGCCGTGGAAAATGGGGTAAGTCGATCAACCTTGGGCCTATGATCAATACCGAATTCGACGAGGAAGGTCCCTTTATCGATTATGACGGAAAAACACTATATTTCAGTTCAAAGGGCAAAAAAGGGATGGGAGGATTTGATATTTTCAAATCTGAATATGACAGTGTTGAGTTGCAGTGGAGTGAGCCGGTAAACCTGGGCTATCCCATCAACACACCTGATGACGACGTTTATTTTGTAAGTACAAAGGATGGAAAACGTGGCTATTATTCCTCTGTACGCGAAGATGGCATGGGATATACTGATATTTATATGGTGACTATTCCTGATCTTGGGGGAGGAGAAGAAAAACTTGCATCAAAAGATAGCAACGTTAAGAAAAATGCCACAGAGGAGAAAGATGTAAAAGTAGTAGAATCTACCATTGCGCCTGTAACACTTTTGGTACGAATAGAAGATGAGGCCAGTGGAAATACCATGGACGCTAAAGTGAAGCTTCAAACTACGGAAGGGAACCTCGAAGTACCTGCCCGTATGGTGGAAAAAGGGGTATATGAATTTAGTGTAAAAAATGCGCAAAATGTAGCTTATATGTTGTCGGCAGAAAAAGACGGCTATATGTTTAAGAACTTTCAGCTCAATATTCCGGCGTCAACGTCGCAGCCACAAGAGGTGAAAAGACGCATTGAGATGAACCGCCTTATGGTTGGCTTTAGCGCTGTGCTAAGAAATATATATTTTGGTTTTGATGATGCCACTTTTACTTCCAATTCATACGTTGAACTGAATAAGCTGGAGAAATTACTATCAGATAACCCCGGTATGAAGATCGAAATTGCAGGGCACACCGACAAGATAGGTACGCTGCAATACAACACTTTCCTGTCGAAGAGAAGGGCCAATGCTGTCGTCAATTATCTTACCGGCAAGGGAATCGACAGTAGAAGAATTACTGCTAAAGGTTACGGTGAAACCAAACCTTTAGCGAGTAATGATGATGAAAAAGATGGGCGTGCCATCAACAGAAGGGTAGAGTTTATTATCTTAAGTGGTAAGTAGGCCTGTACTGAAAAGAAATTCATCTCTACGATCTGGCATATTGCGGTAAGGGTGCACCTTTTTTTTCTACGCCATCCTTAAACATCTTTTCCATCCAGTACCCTTTGATACTGAACGGTATCAATGAGTTCAGTTTTAGCACCATCCGGCTTTTCCAGCCCGGGATAATCAGGCCTTTCTGGTTATACATCCCTTCAATCGCTATTTTTGCTACGGTCTCAGCGCTTAGCATCAGCATCTTGGATTTCTGTCCCATCAGGGCCGATCGGTTGGTGGCACTTTTTGTTTCAGTAGGCCCGGGGCATAGGCAGCTCACATGGATGCCAAATTGCATCAATTCAATTTGAAGCGACCTTGAAAAGGTATAAACAAAGCTTTTGGTAGCGGAATACACGCTTTTATAGGGAACAGGCATTAATGAAGCCAGGCTACCGACGTTTAATATATAAGACTGTTGGTGTTGGCGGAGCTTCGGGATAAACAAGCGGGTCAACGATACAACCGTTTGCGTGTTAAGTTGGATCATCTCCATATAATCGCAAAGCGATGTAGACTCAAAAGCGCTACAATTTCCCACGCCAGCGTTGTTGATCAGCACATCGATACTCAATTGCTGCTCCTCGCACCAGTCGTAAAGATATTGCATCGCCGCAGTGTCTGTCAAATTCAGTTCCAGTATTTTAGCATCGATATGATATTGTTGCTGAAGCTGGTTGGCCACCTGCAAAAGCCCGGTATCAGGAAGTGCAACCAATAGCAGGTTCAGCTTTCTGCTGGCACATTCTTCAGCCATAGCTTTTCCAATACCTGCACTGGCACCAGTAATTAAAGTATATTTCTTAGAAATAGCATCTTCGTTGAGCCAATTTAGGGTCTCTTGTATTCCTTTACGAAGTGGCGTGATTGTGTACCCCAATTCATCTATTGCCTTTTCACTTGATACGCTCCAATGAAAAAGGTATTTTTTTACCCATTGGGGGGTGATCAGCGGTTTTGATCTGGTTACCTTCGACCAGATCACCATCAGGCGGGCGGCGAAGACCATGACAGGTACAGGTATCTTGTATAGCTTCACATTTTTCCCCGACAATTGCGCAATGGTGCCAAAAAATTCTTCATAGGATGCGTTTTCGCCACCTAAAAGGTAGTTTTCTCCACTCCTACCTTTTTCCCAGGCCTTCAAATGGCCCGCTACTATATCGTCTATATAGCTGTAGCTGCCCATTTTAGTGCCATCACCGGGCATATAATGCCATTTCCCCTTGATGTATAATTCTATGAGTTTGGTCACTGCATTACTTTCACTTTTTCTGCCCGGACCATATACCCTGGGTGGGTTTACCATGACTACATGCAGGCCGTTTTTGCTATAGGTTCTGCACAATGCTTCCGCCGCAGCCTTGGTAGTCTCATAGGCATTAAAATATGGGACACTGCGTCTGGTAGTTTCGTCTACGGTAGGCGCTGGTGCCGGAGAAGGGCCATAAACACCCGCTGTAGATGTAACAATCACCTTTGATACATGCTGCTTTACAGCAGCATCAAGAATGTTACGGGTACCCTCAACATTGATTTCCCTAAAAATATCTTCTTGCTCAGGCCATACACTGGCATATGCCGCCAGATGGAACACTACATCACAGCCAGCCATTCCCTGATGAATAGTCTCTTTACGCTGAAGATCTCCAAATAATAAGCTTATGCCCGCCGATTTTAATCCGTGTGCTTTATCTTCAGAGCGAACCAGTGCAACGACCTCATGGCCCTGTCCCTTCAACGCCAGGGCGACATGTTCTCCAATGTATCCTGTTGCACCTGTTATAAATGCTTTCATGGGTATGATTTTGATATGGGATTATTTAACTTAAGTCTGTTGTACTACCGAGAAACAATTTGAAAAAATATTTAACAATTTAGGAAATAAGTTAAACAATATTCAAAGATATATATTCTATCATAAATGGTGTTAAACTATTTACTCCTTAGATTTAAAGCAAAAAAATATCATTATGTTTAATTTATTCAACAAAAAATCTCCAATAGAAAAATTGCAGGCCCAATATAAAGCACTGATGGCTGAGTCGCATCAATTGTCTCAGACTAACAGAAAGGCTGCTGACGAAAAATATGCAGCGGCTGAAGCGGTGGCAAAGGAAATAGATGCACTAAAAAAGGGAGTATAGGGTAGGGCCAGTCCGGCTTCAAAGCCTTATCGATTCTTTTTTCTTCGCAGGTCTTTTGGCTTAAAGTAAAGATATGCCCCGGAGATGGTTAACATAAGTAATGAGACGCCCATGATGGAGGTATAAATCAATTTAAATTGACCACTTTCAGTAGATGCAAAGTTGTCCAAAATGCTACCATCATGGATGTTTTCAATGAGATCAGCATATCTTCGTTCAATCATAAGCACTTTGCCTGTGCTGGCATCAAGTTGTATGCCCCAATAGTGCGCCTTAAAGGTGAATTTTAGAACGCCTTTTTCTGGCCTGCCATCGATGCGGTCCAATTCAACATTAAGATTTTCAGAGATTGAGTCTTTAAGTGTTGCAATGGCAATAGCATGAAGTGAATCTATAGGAAGCCATTGCTTTAGGTCTGTAGTGCTGCCTTTCGGTGTTTCTGCCAATAAAATACCTCCCGAATGCTTTTTCCATCCGAGAAGTAACCCAGAAAGCGCGGTGATTAAGAAGAAAATAAATAAAACGGCGGCAATTCTTCTGTGGATGACACGAAAATTACGAAGTAACCTTACCGACTTCACCTGATCAGCTTGTTTTTCTTTCAATGTGAGGTCTTTAGCTATTGATGATATGGTATTTAGGTCTTTGGAATTATTAATACAAAAATAGAGAAGTTTTTAGAAATAATATTGTTCTCATTCCGGGCGGTGAAAATAATAACAACAATCAGGAAAGCTCAGGTTTATTGCTTAAAATTGTAAAAGAATGAGCTTGAAGCTCTAACAATAATATGACTGTAGTACCTTATAAAGGCGAAAAAATAGGCAAAAAAGAACAGGTTGCCACCATGTTCAATAACATCAGTAAGCGATATGACTTACTCAACCATGTCCTCAGCCTTGGCGTCGATATTTACTGGCGAAAAAGGGCTATCAGATTTTTAAAGGCCGAGAAGCCTAAGTTGATTCTTGACATTGCTACCGGAACAGGCGATTTTGCCATCGAGGCCCTGGCTTTGAATCCCGATAAAGTAATAGGCGTGGATATTTCAGAGGGGATGCTTGAGGTAGGTAAAAAGAAGCTCATTAGAAAAAAGCTGCAAGATAAGATAGAATTAAGGATGGGGGATTCTGAAAAGCTGCTCTTTAATGATAATAATTTTGATGCTGTCATCGTTTCATTTGGGGTAAGGAATTTTGAAAACCTTGAAAAGGGGTTGCAGGATATGTATCGGGTATTAAAACCTGGAGGTACTACTGTAATTGTTGAATTTTCCAAGCCTACAGCTTTCCCTTTTAAGCAGGTATATAATTTTTATTTTAAATCCATCTTGCCGCTGATCGGAAAAGTTGTCTCCAAGGACAATTCAGCTTATACATATTTACCTGAATCCGTCAGGCAATTTCCCGATGGAGAAAGGTTTTTGACGATATTAAAATCAGTAGGATTTAAAGCAACACAATGCAAAACGCTAACATTTGGCATCAGTTCCATTTACATTGGAAAAAAGTAAGTCTGTTTTCTTTCATCCTGCTACTGTACACCATACCTGCTTTTAGCCAGGATGTACGTACCATTAATCTTCCCAATTCCGATGATAAATGGCTGCATTATGGTTTTACGCTGGGGGTTCATAATGCTACTTATAAGATGAAGTACAGCCCTCAGTTTACTTCCACTGAGTTTGACACCGTTCTATCTATTAATCCAAACAACCAGGCCGGTTTCTCCTTAGGATTTTTGTTAAATTTACGGCTGGCGAGGCATTTCGATTTACGTCTTTTGCCGAAGGTTGGTTTTTATGAGCATGAAGTTGAGTATGATTATATTAGCGGCGGTAGCGAAAAGCAACTCATAGAATCAACCATGGTGGAGTTCCCAATTCTTATCAAATATAAATCTGAACGGAGGAAGAATCTACGCGCTTACATGGTTGGTGGGGTAAACCCTTCGTTCAAAGCAGGAGGTAAAAGAGATGCTGAAGCTGGTGATAACCGACTGATTACGTCAAATGCAAACCTTGCCCTTGAATATGGTTTTGGATTTGATATTTATTATCCGTTGTTTAAGTTTTCTCCCGAAATTCGCTTTTCTCACGGCTTACTGAACATGCTAGAGAACGATTCCAACCGTTACGGCGCTGGTATCGACAGACTCACCATGCATTCAGTTTCACTATACCTTCACTTCTCCGATTAATTCTTTTCCATTGATATCGGCCGGATGATATCTGTAGCTTTTGATCTCGTTTGATTACTAACGGATACCTTGTATGTTTGCAAGGAATATTTATGCAAAAAACATGGAAAAACGAACGGCGCTGATTACAGGAGCAACTTCCGGAATCGGTGAGGCTACCGCCCGACTCTTGGCCGCTCATGGCCATCGCATCATTATTTGTGGCCGCAGGGGCGACCGGTTGGAAATCCTGCAGCAGGAATTCCAGCAACTTACCGACGTCATTACGCTTCAGTTCGACGTGAGGGATAAACAGGCAGTATACCAGGCCATCGATTCCCTGCCTGCTGCATGGCAACACATCGACATCCTGATCAACAACGCTGGTAATGCACATGGACTTTCTCCGATCCAGGATGGAGATGAGGAAGACTGGGAAGCTATGCTGGATATCAATATCAAAGGATTGCTTTACACGACAAAAAAAGTGGTGCAGGGGATGGTCACACGTCAGGCTGGCCATATTGTCAATATTGGTTCTATTGCCGGTAAAGAAGTATATCAGGGAGGAAATGTCTATTGTGCCTCAAAATTTGCTGTTGATGCTTTGAACAAAGGCATGTTGCTCGATTTAAATGCCTATGGCATAAAAGTTACGGCGATTAATCCCGGTTTAGTTGCAACCGAATTTTCCATGGTGAGGTTTAAAGGCGACGCTGAGAGGGCAAAAAAAGTGTACGAGGGGATGCAGCCGTTAAAACCAGAAGACATCGCTGATATCATCTACTTTGTCGTCACCCGGCCTGCCCATGTCAATCTAAGTGACATCACCGTGCTCCCAACAGCACAGGCAAGCGCCACTACCGTTAGAAGGAGTTTGTCGTAACAATAAGCTCTTCCTCTTTCAAAGGCAGGTTGTAGCTTATAAATCAGCGGCAAGCTGCGCCAGCGTAGTGGATTCTATCTCGTGAGCGCCATTAAAGGTATATCTTTTAGGGTCAATGCGTAAGGCCGTAATGAGTTTCTGCTGCATCGCCTCCTGTTCAGGGTCAATAAATGGATCTTTTGTACCATGTACAACGGCAATCTGATGTTTTTTTAATTTCTGGTGGCCTGCCTCCAGGTCGATGTCCGAAGGGAATATGCCTGCCCAAAGGATTAACCTGTCGAAATGAACCTGATCCTGCATAATCCATCGTGAGACAGTAGCAGCACCTTGTGAAAATCCTAAAACATTGATTTTGATATGAGCCGGTATAGTGGAAGGAATTTCTTTGGCATATATTTCATTGAGGTAGGCTGTATAATTGTCAATATCCATGAGCCTGTTATCCCTGGTCATCCAGGTGGCACCCACTCTCCCTGAAAATCCTTCCAGATAAAACCTTGACAAACCTTCCGGTGCAATGACCACATGCCGGCCATCGTCGAGTGGTTTAAAATTTCGGATGAAATAGTAGGCAAGCTGGCCATAGCCGTGGCAGACAAACCATATCTGTTCGGTATTTTCCTGTATTTGCCCGAGCTTAAAATACCGGGCCTTAAAATTAAAATCTATTGTTGCTTCTTCCATAATTAAACAAAGCAGGCTACATGGGTAGCCTGCTTTGCAAAGTTATAGAAAAATGCGAGTTCTATCGTTTGAAACCTAAAACACTGCCGCCACAATGTTTTTTAGAATCCTTGAAGGTGAAGGTAATATAGTAAATTCCGGTGGCATTGCAAGGGTAGATAAACGCCGGGTAGAATTTGCCATTGGCAAAATTTGTACCCACCATTTTTCTGTTCGAGTCATACATTGTGACAATAATACCATCGGTACTTTCTCCTGTGGCACAAATATTTATAGAATATTGCGTGTCCTTGCTGAACACATAGGAATACTCAACTTTCCCTTTGCTTCCCCCTTCACCATCAATTTTAAAGCTTTTCAAAAAGGTAAAGCCATCGCCTAATTTGGAGATGCAATTTTCAGTAAAGCCATTGGCATCGCACTGAGCTGCAGCTTTGGTAGAAACCATGCTACAAGCTAAAACACATATTAATATTATAAAGAATTTTCCCATGCTTGCATTTTTATTGAGAAAGCCGGATAGGACAACAGGATTGATCACTGCCTGCCTGGCCGCTTTTCGTATAGTTTTTTTATCTGTTAAAGTTCGCTTCATCTTCAGTGATATTAATTGTTGATGATTTTATTGCGTACCAATGTTGTTGCTTTAGTAATATCGGCCAGGTTTTGATCCGACATATTGATAGTACTTGTGCTGTTGTCTTTAATCATCAGCATGCCATTTACCTCTTCGAAAGTTGATTCCTTGTAGGTATACACGATGTCTATTTTCGCAAATGCATTCTGTAGCCCTCGTAGGTTTTCTGTTAACTTGGCGATGCTCGGATCGCTATTGTTATAGAAGGAAAGAAGTAACATGATGTTCTCGAGGATAATTTTTTGTTCGCCAATTCTCTCGCGCAAAGCTTCGCTACCAGGATTTTTCTGCACTACCTGGCAAGTGATGTGCAAAGCTTCCAGCCACCCGCCTGTAAGGATAAGAATACTTAAATTCGCTCTTTGCTGCTCTTGCAGGTAGCTATTTATTTCGTTGAAATTCTGTGTAGTGATTAAAAGCAAAGAATCCAGGTTCCTGCTGTTGGTCGCCAATCTTTTAATTTTACTGAAATCAAAAAACTGTCCAATACTCAATCCATCTGCGAGTTCCTTGATGCCGTTTAGATAAAATAAGGCGTCCTGATTCTGCTCATATATATTGGTATAGCCCAGATCGGTACCATAAATTCCCAGGTTCAGCGCTTTGTAAAAGTTGCTATTATATTTCGACAGATTGTCTGTAGAGTTTAGCAGGCTTTTGTCATACTTAGTGCCCCTCTCTTTCAATAACATTGATATTTCCAGGGGTGAGGGCACCTGTTGGATAATATCAGATAATACCTCCTGTGATATCTCTGGCCCCTTCATGCCCACTGTATCCAGTTGCTGGAGAAGTGCTTGTTCGTTGGGTATTGTACTTGAGTCACAAGCGTATAACAAAAGTAATAAGAAACCAAATTGTATTTTTTTCATCCTCAAAAGATTGTTGTTAAAGTTGAATGCTTATAGAAATACCTGGGCTTGTAGCTGATGATCTTCCTGCGCATTCTCCGTATTTTTAAACAATTCTACTTCACAAATTTAAAATATATGCCTTAGCATTTAATTGATCAAATGCGATAATCTGTTATATGTCAGGATTTTGCATTTTTAATGCTTTTGTGCCATTTAAAATTACTGAACCGATGCAGTATTTTCTTAAAAAGCTCAAAATAGAGGCTAAAATATAATACTATAGCCATCAACCAGATGACTGCGATATTAAAATTGAAGGTATTAAAGTATGTATTAAATAGGTGTTTTTTTGGTGCAAAAAACTGCGCGCGGTAATCCAGGGCATGTGCCGGGGCATCAGGCACCAGGAATACCGGGTCTATCTGTTGAATTAGTTTTTGCTCATGCTCAATGATCCTGTCCTTCACATTCACATTCCGAACCAGGTCGGCAACACTTTCACTATAGTATTTATCTTTGAATTCGTTCTGGTTATAGGCATACCCGTCGGTGTTTTCGAGAATCCCTACCATCATTTCTTTTTTCTTTACGGCCAGATTAAAAGACTCCAGGTAATGTTGGTTTAGGTTTTTAAGGTAAGCCCGTAGCTTTTCATCTACTTTGGCATTGTATCTTTCTATTGTAAGGTCATCGCTTACCGATAGACCCTCCAGCCCGTCTTTATAGGCTTCCTTATTAATTTCATCCTTGATGATATATAAATCCTTTTGAACGGCGGCTTTGACCGCTGCGTCATCCGAATCTATATTATTCTTGATAAACTGGAGCTTTTCTTCCAATTTCAATATCAGGTAAGCAGTCTTAAAATCGGACTGTCTTTCAATCGTTTCCAGTTCGTAGAATGGCCGCTCATAGGAGTTGGTTTTGAACTGATCTACCGCCATGGCTTCATAAGCCCAGCGGGAGGCCATCATATCCGCTACAATCGGCACCTTCCCTTTATTGCTCACCAGGCTGTTGAGCTTGTCGAAGTTAAACAATAGGCCGCTGAGTATCATTTGAGGGATCAGCAGCAGTGGAATCATAATATATACCGTAACGGCAGAATTGAAAGCCGATGAGACATTCAGGCCGAGTACGTTGGCAAAGCAGGACACAGAGAACAAGACCAGCCAAAAGCTAAAGGTCATCTCATGGATCTCCAGGATCAGGTTACCCACCAGTACAAAGCTTAACGTTTGCAAGGCAGACAACAGGAAGAGGATAAGCAGCTTTGAATTGAGGTAACTGTTCCAGCTTAGATTCAGGAAAGACTCTCTTTTTAATATTTTTCTGTCGCGGATAATTTCTTCCGCACTTACCGACAGCCCCATGAAAAGAGCCACAATGATGCTCATAAGCATATAAGCAGGAATGTTTTCGTTGAACCTAAATACGTAGGCGGCATTGTCGGGGGCACTTTTATACCTTATGATGAAAGCCAGAATAAGTGCCAGAACGGGAGCTTCTAGCAAGTTGATCAGCAGGTATTGTTTGTTACTTAACTTGGAGAGCAGGTCTCGCAGGGTGAAGATATACGTTTGCTTCAGGCGCGTCGGGATATGTAGCGACTGTGGCGGCGCTTCTTTTACATCTGCAAATTTGTTGAGTTTAAATTTCTCTTTGTACTGGTCGTGCCACTGTTGCGGATTTCCTTTTCTTTTATTGGTAAACTGACCATATTCATCTACAACCTTTGCTTCTACTATATTAAAGATCTGCTCAGGGTTTACATTGCCGCAGGTGGTGCATTGGCCTCGCTCGCTGTCGACCTGGTTGGTGGCTTTCTTAAAATACGTTACGGCCTCTACCGGGTGGCCATAGAAAATGGGGTATCCGCCGGTGTCCATCATGTACATCTTGTCAAACATCTTATAGATGTCGGATGACGGCTGGTGGATAACGACAAAGATCAGCTTTCCCTTCAAGGAAAGCTCTTTCAAAAGATCGATCACATTTTCTGAATCACGTGAAGAAAGGCCCGACGTCGGTTCATCGACAAACATCACAGCAGGCTCTCTGATCAACTCCAAAGCGATATTTAGCCGCTTTCGTTGCCCGCCGCTGATGGTCTTATCCAGCGCACTTCCTACTTTTAGGTCTTTGCGCTGCTCTAATCCCAGGCTGGCAAGCACATCGATCACCCTTTGGTGAAGTTCGTCGTCCTGTAGGTTCGAAAAACAGAGCTTGGCATTGTAATAAAGGTTCTGGTATACGGTTAGCTCCTCGATAAGCAGGTCATCCTGGGAGATATAGCCGATCACACCGGTAATCTTATCTTTCTGGGTATTTATATTGAACCCATTGATTAGAATTTCCCCTTGTGACGGTACTTCTATGCCTGCCAATACGTTCAGCAAGGTGGTTTTGCCAGCACCACTGGCACCCATAATACCAATAAGTTTTCCCGGACCTTCAGAAATATTGATGTTTCTTAGCCCGATATCTCCATTAGGAAATTTGAATTCTACGCCGTTGGCATTGAAGGAAATTCTATTTTCCTTGAAATCGGCAATAAAATACCTGATCAGGTCACTATAGTACAATGCTGCGCCCTTTTGCGTTTTTATGGTGCTTCCATGCGAGAACAGGTAGACGTTCCTGAGCTTCATGATAAAACCATTTAAGACAACCTCGTCATTGCCAACATACTTTACGAAATACATATCCACGCTTTTGACATTCATGAAGATAATCTCTCCATTGATGTCGGCATGCAGGTGTTTTTCCTTTCCTTGTGGCGGTTGAGCAAGACTCGAGACAAATAAAATGCCTTCATCATCGATCTGCTGAGCCGTTTGCTGCACTACAAAACCTTCAATTAACTTATATTCATCCTTTTCAATATTAAAAGAGGAGGAAATGGTATCGATGATTTCCATCCTTTGTGATGAAAAATTGCCATCGGACCCTACCAGTTCCAGAATTTTTATCAATACAACGACTTTCTGCTTTTGAGAGAGCGTTTTATTTATCTTTTTACAAATGGCTAAAGTTTTAACGGAATCCCTGACAGAAGTTAGCTTCTTTTCTTTTACTGGCCCTTCCACAGCTTCTTCTTTGTTGTAGCCAACAAAAGAATCATACAGTTCCAGGTATTCTTTTACAGAATCCTGGTCCAGCTCCTGCTGAAAAAAGCTAATAATAAAGTTTCTCTCTACTTCCGTTACGCCCCCATCTTGCTTGGTAATGATGGCAAAAAGCTGGGTTAACGCTTTTAGTATTTCTTCACTCATTCGTAAAAAAACTACATGGTTAAATGATGGAACTCAGCTGAATATAATCAGCGCAGTTATTAGTATGTTTTGAATTCAAAAGGTATCTCTACCAATTCAGAAAACTCTTCACCCGCCTCTTCCATATCTTCGTCATCTTCATGAAAATACCATGAGATAGAAATGTTGGGGATGTCTTCAAGCTTTGAAAGAATGTCTAATATTAATTTGGAAGAAGCGGTATTGAAATACTCTAATTTGAACACAAAGTTGGTATCACCGTTTGCATCCTCAGCATATTCACCGATCCAGTCCAGAATAGGTTGATAAAATTCTGCGCAATCTTCAGGTAAGGACCTTCCTGATATTTCGAAAATACCATTGTTTTTATCCAGGATAATCTTTGGCGTATCTTCTGCGCCTTCCAGATGTAAAATTTCCATATATTTAAATGTTAAATTCTAAGAATTAGTTAATTCTAGAAATAGTTGTTTTTAATGAGAAGAAAGATAATTTGTCGTTGATGTCCTGGAAATCATATTCCAGCTTTTGACCTGATTTTCTAGCCATATCTACAAAGCCTAATCCAGCACCACCTTTTTCAGATAAATCGGTATTTTTGATGATATCTTTATACAAGGTTTTAAGACCTTCTTTATCCAGGCTATTGATTTTATCTAACTTAGTGGAAAGACCTTCAATATTTTCAGCTTTAATTGAGTTGCCTGAAGTGATGATATACTCATCCTTGTGCTTGCCAATCATAAAGATGGCCGTATGTCTCTTTTCTGCTTTTAGATCAGGATCTTCGCTGTGCTTCACGATATTTTGAAGGCATTCGACCATTACGTTGAACACTTTTCTTTTAATTCCTGACTCTTCGCCCATGGAATCCATGTTTCTTTCGGCCATAGCTAATACTGATTTGGTTATTTCCTGGGTAAATTCCCCTTCATAAACCAGAATTAGGTTTTCGGCGAGCATGGTTTTATGCAAATCATAAATATACTTCATACTTGTACCTTTTATTTTTTAATAAAATGAGTAATGCGCTTAAATTATTAATTTTTGACATTGTTAAATTGATTCTTTATGCGATAACACTAACACCATCATCATTCCATAGTCAAGGCTGACGATCGCTTCATATTCCTGCATCGGTATTGGGCTATTTTTTACATATATTTCCTTTCATTTTCATTGATTAAAATTTTAAACCAATCAGCAGTACATCGTCTGTCTGCTTGAATTCACCACGCCAGTTTTCCCACTCGGTATCGAATACCTGATGCACTTCCTTCATCGGCTTGTGATGATGTGCTTCTATGAGATCTCGCAAGCGTTTTGGTCCAAACTTGCGGTTGTCTTCGCCGCCAAACTGGTCTGGGAATCCATCGGAACAGAAATAGATGCTGTCTTTGGCTCCGACATTGATCTTAGTATTGGTGAAATTGGTTTGATTTCGATACTTACCACCACCTATCGGGAATTTATTTCCCTTTATTTCTTCCAGTACACCGTCCTTCATAAAGTATAAGGAACGGTGGGCTCCTGCGTACTCTACTTCGCCTTTCTTCAAATTAATTTTGCAAAGCGCGATGTCCATACCATCCTTTGTTTTGCTGTCATCCCTGTCCTGGCGTAACGTTTGGGTTACCCCTTCGTCGAGCTGGTCGAGGATCAAACCAGGATTTGAAATCTTGCGACTTCTTACAATATCATTGAGTAGGAAATAGCCAATCAACGAAATCAGGGCGCCTGGCACACCGTGGCCGGTACAGTCTACAGCTGCGATATAGATGTCATCGCCCATCTGCATAAACCATGGAAAGTCACCACTTACCACATCTTTTGCCTTGTATAAGATAAATGATTCAGGCATTACCTGATTGATTACCTTATTGTTGGGTAGTATGGCTCCCTGGATACGCTTGGCGTAGTTAATACTTTCGGTAATTTTTTTGTTTTTTGTCTGAACTTCCAGCTCTATGAGCTTCCTATCGGTAATATCGTGCGATACAACCAGTACAGATTCGATCTGCTGATCCTGGTTGTATTCTGGTATTGCATTTACCTGCATTACCCTGTCACCCATCACCGATGGAAAATCCATTTCGGTGCTCACCTTGGCATTCTGTTCGTTTACATCCTGTAGAATTTTAAGCCACGAGTCTGTGATAGACGGTGTTAAGGCAACATCATGAATGGACTTTCTTAGGAAATGCTCCTGGTTGTGACCTGTGTAGGTTTCAATGACCGGGTTGATATAGAAGAAGGTGCCCTGCTGATCTATACGTGTGATCAGATCTGGAGAATTCTCCGATAATGCTTGCATCTGGCTACGCATTCTTTGTTCCTGCTCTGCCCGCCTTCTTTCAGTAATATCCCTTGAATTTACAATAATTCCCTGTACCGCGGTGTCCGCTAACAGGTTTGTTCCTTTTGCTTCCAGCCATATGGCCTCGCCATTCTTGCGCTTGTATTCAAATTGGATGATGATTGGTGTAGCAGGGTCAGCAATCAGTGACCGGAACATCCCTTTGAAGGCATCAGTACCTTCTGCAATGATATTGACAATGTCTTTCTTGCCGATCAGCTCACTTTGCATATACCCCGTAATCTTTTCTACGGAAGGACTGATATACCTTACAGTACCATCTTCTTCATAAATGGTGATCACTTCAGAGGCATTTTCCAGAAGCAACTGCATTCTTTTCTGTGTTCTGTTTACCTCTTCCACCTGGTCTTCGAGTCTGTGGTTAGAACGCTTCAGTTCTTCCTGAGTAGCCTCCATCTCCTCGGCATTCTGCCGTAATACTTCCTGCTGTATTTGCAGTTCATTACTCATTTTTTGAGATTCTTCCAGCAAGGCACTCGTCCTGGTGTTTACCTTGATATTAAAGATCGTTCTTGCGATGATTAAACTGATTTCCTGGACAAATTTTACCTGGCTGGGTGTAAACTTATCGAAGCCGGCAAATTCCATTACACCAAAGACCTGCTCATTGGTGATCAAAGGTACCACAAGTATACTTTTTGGTCGCTGTTCCCCCAGTAGCCCCGAGGTGATCGTGACATAGTCGCGTGGGATTTCCGTTCGTAGCAGCGTGTCCTGCTCAATGGCCGACTGCCCTACCAGGCCTTCGGAGAATCGAAAGCGCGCGTTGATATGCTTCTTTTTGTTGTAAGCATAGCTTGCTTTCATTTCGATGTATGCATCTTGCTCATCCTCGTCGTCGACAACATAGAACGCACCCTGGATGCCGTTGATCTTTTTGGTGACATAGGCAACAACAGCATCGCCCAGCTCGTTCAAATTTGTATGTGACCGAAGAATTTCGCCAATTTCAGCTACGCCCGTTACAATCCAATTCCTCTCCTTATCCTTCATCTCAGCTTCCTGAATGCTGCTACGCATGGTTAGCAATGCATTGCCTAACGTATCGCTATTGCTCAAGGGTTTAAACTGAGATTCAAAATCTCCTTCACCAATTTTATGGGCAAACAGTGCGGTTCTCTTAAGCCCCTGTACCAGATTATTCATGGTAAGTGCCATTTCCCCTATTTCATCACTTGTTTCTCTCTCCACTTGT
Organism: Marivirga sp. ANT-B6; assembly: GCA_001683905.1. Lineage (GTDB taxonomy): Bacteria > Bacteroidota > Bacteroidia > Cytophagales > Cyclobacteriaceae > ANT-B6. Next base: position 9,184 of record LXQK01000124.1, on the reverse strand, counting down.
GCTGGCAGGATACCCTTGCCCAATAGGGAAATGGTAGACTTTAATGCGAGCAGGGGCCTGATCAGGAACCTCGAAAAAATCAAAGCGATCATCAGGGAAATCAACAAAATGATGAGGCCGGCAATGATAAATTTTTGCATCAACTGATTAGAAGCGGCATGAAGCTCATCCATATCCATTTTGGTAACCAAACCCCATCGGCCAGCATTGACGGTTTGCCAAACGGCAAGTGTTTTGTTGTTTCTATAGTCCTCATTGATAGTGCTGCCGCTTTTGCCTTGCACTGCCTGCTGCATGGCAAACTCTTTTGGTGAGCCTAGTTCAGGGCCATCAATTAAATTCAGTTTTTTGGTGTGCCGCAACGGGTTCAGATAAACCGCTTTATGCTTATATTTTCTTCCGATATAGCTTTCTCCTGTATTGCCAAGCCCTATTGTATCGGCCAATATCGCATAAACGGGGGCCAGGTTTACTTTCACAAGAAGGATCCTGTTCATACTTTCCAGCGGCGAAACAGCATATATATAACTTTTCTCACCCTCCATGAACAACGAGCTGAGGTGTGCACCTTTTTTGCTCTCATTTCTAATTTTACCCGTGGGATCGTCGAAAAATGTGCCGGTTTCATGCGGATTTGCTCCTGTGGAAAATACGATGGCACCATCTTCTTCCAAAACTGTAGCAGCTTCATAGCTGTAGGCTTGCAGGAATGCTTCCACAGAAGAGCTCATGTCGTCACCCGTCGCGGAAGAGTCTGCCAGGGATGACCACATATCACTTTGCGCGATATAGCCTGTGTTGGCTTTTACCTGGCTTAAATAATTGTTGATTTTATCCGCTTTTAAGCTGTTAATCGTTCGAAGATTTTCAAATGATTGATCATCTATCGATTGCTTACCAAAGTTAAAGGCTATAAAACTGATCGCTGCCAGCGTAATCAATACGACGGCAAGGATGACAGCTGTTATTTTGGTTCCTATTTTTAAGTTTTTAATCATCTTATAAAAGATATAGTGTCCGGTCCCCGATAAGGGCATTTATTGCGCTATGTTTACTTTTCTTTTAGAGGGTTTCTTTACTTCTTCCTGTAATCCTGTTTGCTTGCTGAATAATAGATCGCAGACTTGCGCTATAAACTTCTCCTGGTGGGGAGAAAAGGCTGCAAAAGCAGCAAATTCAGCCACGCCTTTTGTATTTCCGTTCGCGACAATGGGCGCCAGCACCAGGTGTTGTGGCGTAGCATTTCCAAGGCCTGAGAGAATTTTTATATATCCCTCTGGAACCGACGAAAGGTTCACCAGCTTCCCTTCTTTGGCCACCTGACCGGGCAGACCTTCTCCCAATTCAAATCGGGTGTTCTTGCTTTCTTCAAAAGTGTAGGCAAAGGAGGTGAAAAGGTCAAAGTATTGGCCTTCATCTTCCTGCTGCTTTAAAAAAAGCGCTCCCTGGCAGGCTTCTACCTTCTTGCAGAGTACAGAAAAGGCTTTTTCTACAGCATCTTTTTCTCCCTCTTTCTGGGATAGTATCGCTTCAATTTCATCAAGTGCATCCTTATAATTGATGCTATCGGAATCTTCCTGGACGATTTTTTCTTCATTTTGCTTCTTTTCCTTGAAGGTTTCCACATAGACCAGGTTATCGTTATTGCCGGTACGGTCATTGAAAATCGTGAGGATCAGCGCGATCAGGCCAAGGCTCAATACAGCACCAACAACCCAATTAAGTTTCGTCATCACAGGCTGCAACTGCGCTACCGTATCGTAATCTATCGCAACCACGTTTTGCAGTAGTGTCTGTGGTAGCGTATATAGAAAAAAGGCGACGAATATAAGGCCGAATGCAAAAAATATAGTAGTAAGTATGCCTAATTTCTTATAAATGGACTTCATAGCTTATTTAAAATTAGATGTTATACACCTTAATCCGGATAAGAAGGAAAAGGTGTTCTTTGAAATTGTCATTCCAGATGTATTGTTTTTCGATCTCATCCTTTGGATACTTTATTTACCTCGCGTAAAAACTCAATGATTTCGTCAATCTTTAGCGAATAATCTATTTCCGTAAGTTTTGCTGCCGCGGTGGGCATCGTGTCCATCATGCATTCCGCAGGATCCTGGATAAGCGTTAAACCACCCCGGTCTTTGATGCGCTTCATGCCCATGGCGCCATCGCGGTTGGCGCCGGAAAGTAGTATGCCGATCAACTTATTTTTATACACATAAGCGGCAGACTCTAAAGTAACATCGATAGAAGGACGGGAATTATTGATCATATCCTCGGTAGAGAGGGAGAAGGAATTCCCTAACTCGCAAGACATGTGATAGTTGGCAGGTGCCAAATAAACTTTTCCCATTTTTATATTTTCTTTATCGTAAGGTTCTACAACCGGTTTGATACTTTTTATAGAAAGCGCTTCCACAAAACCATTTCTTACATGCTTGAGTCTGTGCAGGCACATGATAATCGGTAGCTCAAAATTTTCAGGCAACCCCGAAAGAATCTTTACAATCCCCTGGAAGCTTCCTGCAGAGCCACCTATTACTATAGCCTTGTATTGATTACTTAAATTGAATCTCCCCATGGATAGTAAAAGCGCCTAAGCCCTCAGTCTTTTATCTTTTTGTAAAATTTCTCCTCGTTGTTTACAACTATAAATTTATTGGCAATTTCGCACCATATCAGGGATTCCTTTGACCCGATGATGAGATAGCCATATTTAAATAAGCTTTCATGAAGCTTTTTCAATACTACATTTTGTAAAGTCTGGTTGAAATAAATCATCACATTCCTGCAAAGTACCAGGTCAAACTTGTTGAAGATATTACCATTGACCAGGTCATGCTCCCTAAATGAAACATTTTGTAGCAAGGATTTATCCAGCATGGCTTTTCCGTTTACCTCCTTATAATAGTCTGAAAGGGTGGTTTTGCCTTGAAACCTGATGTAATTCTTCTCATTCAATTCCATATTCTTGATCGGGTATTGTCCTGCTTTCGCTTTTTCAAGAATCACTTTATCGATATCAGTCGCTATAATTTTTGCCTTGTCCATAATGCCCATTTCTTTGAGCATGATATTCATGGAAAATACTTCTTCACCCGAGGAGCAGCCTGCATGCCAGATGCTGATCGTTTGGTGATTGAGGAGGATGTTGGGAATAACATGCTCTCTTAATTCGCGCCAAAATGAAGGGTCGCGAAACATTTCTGTGACGTTCACCGTGATTTCGGTGATAAAATCACCGAAAAAGGATTTGTCCTCTCTGATTTTTTTAATCAGCATGTCAATTGTATGTATCTTGTATAATTCTAGTATCCGCTGGATCCTCCTTTTGAAAGAGGACATTGCATAGTTTGAAAAATCATAATCGTATTGTTCTTTGATAACCTCAGTCAATCTGCGTAAATCTGCTATCTCTATATCCTGCATGTGAATTAGGTAATGATAAATCAGCTATTTCAGCCTCACCTTATTAAGTTAAATACTTGATATCCCGCTATTGCCTTTCATTCCCTGGTGGGTCGATTCGGTCATCAATAGTTGCTCACTTTGTATCTTTGGTGGAGGATGTTTTCATTGAGCGCTGGGGTAAACCATTCACAATCAAATTCTAACACATCCAAATTGTCCTTGGATTTTTATGATGATTGTAAAATTACTGAGATTAACTTTTATAAAAATGCAATTTTGCCAGCTAGGTGGTGTAAGTAAGTTTTTTCGGAAATAGCGTCTTTATTAGCTGAATATCAGATGGGTCTAGTGTAAAAAAAGGAGAAAGAAGTGCTAATCCTGTAGATTATTGGCAGAAAAGCTGAAGGGAAGCAGCGTTGCGATAGATTTGGCGCTATACACCTTTCCTGCTGGTCCTTCCATAATCACCTGCAGAGGCTGTTGATACAATCTTTCATACTCGCTCAGTACTTGTCGGCAGCCACCGCAGGGCGTTACGGGCAGAAACGTGTTTCCTTCAGCTTTTCTTGCGCTGATAGCGATTTTTAATACGGCAACTTGAGGAAACTGCGAAGAAGCAGCAAACATAGCAACGCGTTCTGCACATAGTCCTGCCGGATAAACTGCGTTCTCCTGATTATTACCTGAAACAATTTCCCCATTGCCCAATAATACAGCAGCTCCTACGTGATAACCTGAATATGGGGCATAGGCCGCGTCGCAGGCAGTTCTAGCCTTTTGAAGAAGGCGCTTTGAAGATTCATCCAGGTCAGCCTCACTTTCATACACTTCCAAATACACCTCAGCATTTATTCTCTTTGCCATCACTGTAATCTATAGTTATAGGTAATAATAGATAAATATCTTGAAATAAATGAGATTTTATAGCTGTTCGTAAAGGAAAATTGAACTGGAAGTGACTAGATGCGAGGCGGCGGCAGAAAAGGGGCTTATCAGCGCTTGTCCTTTGCATCTCCTTCGAGTCTGCCTTCAGTGCCAAGTTTACACTTTGCAGCAAAATATATAATGGCTTCATTGCACCCTACAATCGAAAGGTATAAATTCGGATTTTAAACCCTGCTGTGCAGTGGTATGATATTGTAAGAAACAGTTACTCTATTATTGATTTAGCAAAACAAGATGCGATGAAAAGGATATTGATATTAGGTGCCGGCAGATCTTCTAGTTCCTTAATTCACTATTTATTAAATAACAGGCAAGCCTACCAATGGCATATTACCATTGCTGACGCTGACGAAACCCTGGCTAAAGAAAAAGCAGCCGGACATGTTGGTGTTGAGGCGATAAAATTCGATGTCTTTCATGAGGCGCAAAGGGGGGAAGAGGTTAAGAAGGCGGACCTGGTCATTTCGATGCTTCCAGCTACCTTCCATATCCATGTCGCTATGTCATGTCTTCAGTACGGTAAACACCTGCTTACCGCTTCGTACATTTCTGATGAAATGCGGGCGCTGGAGAAAGAAATTAAGGCTAAAAACCTGCTTTTTCTTAATGAATGTGGCCTGGATCCAGGACTTGACCACATGACGGCCATGCAGGTAATTGACGATCTAAAGGAAAAGGGTGCTGAACTTCTTTCATTTAAGTCCTATACAGGCGGGTTAATTGCACCAGCCTCTGATAATAATCCGTGGCATTATAAATTTACCTGGAACCCCCGCAATGTGGTGTTGGCAGGGCAGGGCACAGCACGCTTCATCCGAAACGGCTCCTATAAATTTATTCCCTATCACAAATTATTTACCAGGGTAGAGCCCATTACGGTAGAAGGCTTCGGTAATTTTGAAGGTTACCCAAATCGCGACTCCCTCAGTTATCGGAAAGTCTATGGCCTGGAGGCGATACCGACGATGATCAGGGGTACCCTGCGAAAGGAAGGCTACTGCAGTGGCTGGAATATTTTTGTACAATTGGGTATGACGGATGATTCTTATGTCTTGGAGAATATGGAAAATATGACCTGGCGCGATTTCATCAATGCCTTCCTGCCTTACAGCGCTACCAACGATGTAGAATCGAAGCTGTGTAAATATGTAGACATAGAAACCGATTCGGAAGATTTTAAGAAAATTGCCTGGCTGGGATTATTTGATAGAGCGTGGGTTGGCCTGCACAAGGGTACTCCGGCACAGGTACTGCAGAAAAAATTAGAAGAAAAATGGCAGCTTGCAGCCGATGACAAGGACATGATTGTCATGCATCATCAATTCATTTACCAGCTGGAGGGTAAGCTGTATCAGAAAGACGCTTCTCTGGTAACATTGGGCGACGATACCCAGCAAACTGCCATGGCAAAAACTGTTGGTCTCCCGCTCGCCATCGCGGCAAAAATGGTGCTCACCGGGGAAATCCGGGAAGAAGGCGTGCATATCCCAATCATCAGGAAGATTTATACCCCGATATTGGAAGAGCTAAAAGCATTTGGCATTTCGTGCCACGAAAAGGAGACGGTTCTTCAGGAAGGTGTCACAAGTAAGCCATAGTACAAGGGTTAGAAGATGGTATAATATTCCTGTAGCAGCTGTTGAAATTGGGGCGTGTACCGGCGATCCAGGTAGCGGATCGGTAAGTCGGTAAGGCTGATTTTTTGTTTCTTGCGGGAAAAGGCTGTAATTTCTCTGATCGTATTTTTCTGCGCATTTTCTTTTACCAGTAGGCGTTTGTAGGGGTAAATACTTTCCTGTTCAAGTAAAACTTCAAATTTTGCTGATTCTGCCGGTGGCAACATAATATAAAATTTACCATCGGCAGCTAATAATCGACTTACCGCTGAAGCCAGTTCCTCAGGGGCCAATTGCAAGCTATGCAATGCCGTGTTTTTTTTAACACTATTTGCTTGCAACTGGCCTGTAAAAAATGGCGGATTGGTGAGGATTAAATCGTATGTGCCTGGCTGGCCGCCGAATTCCTGGACTGGCACATTGTAGATATGGATTCTTTCTGACCAGGGACTCTCAGATACATTGTTTCTTGCTTCCTGGGCAGCATCACTATCTATCTCGATGGCATCAATAGTGCCTGGGTTCCTTTGGGCAACCATCAAAGCCAACAATCCTGTACCTGTACCGATGTCTAATATTTTTTGGCTTTCTGGCTCATAAACACTTGCCCCAAAAATACAGGAGTCCGTGCAAACCTTCATGGCAGAAGATGTCTGTCGTATGATGAACTTTTTAAATTGGAAAAATTCCTTAGCCAAGGTTGAAGGAGTTGGTATGTTCTCGATCGAAATTCATTATCTCCCCAGATTATAATTGCTGGTTTTCGTAGCCTACGTCTATTTTTAGGCTAGGCTTTAGCGCACTTTCTACGGCCAAAACATCGCAGCGCTCGTTTTCTACATTGCCGGCATGGCCGCGCACCCAGACGAACTTCACTTTATGCTTTTTAAATTGCAAGAGGAATCGCCGCCACAGATCTTCATTCTTTTTGTCTTTGAAATTTTTCTTTACCCATCCCCAAATCCAACCTTTTTCTACCGCATCTACCACATATTTAGAGTCAGAATATATGGTAACTTCCAATCCGTCCTGTTTTAATGCCTCTAACCCAGCAATCACTGCCAACAGCTCCATCCTGTTATTGGTCGTTTTACGATAGCCCTCTGAAATTTCCCGGCGGTGGCCCTGGAAGAGCAGAACGGTTCCAAAGCCTCCCGGTCCGGGATTTCCCCTGGAGGCACCGTCAGTGTACATGCTAATCATATAAATAAATTATTTTTAAATAATTTGATGGCAATGGACAACAAGATGATGCCAAATACCTTCCTCAATATATTGAAACCAGCGTTGCCAATCTTTCGCTCCAGCCACGAAGAGGATTTAAGCACTATATAAACCAACACCAGGTTCAGTACAATGCCTACTAAGACATTAGGCTGCGAAAACTCTGCTCTTAAAGAAATAAGCGTTGTCATAGTGCCGGCACCAGCGATCAACGGGAAAGCTAATGGCACAATGGAGGAGCTACTGCTGTGTTCAGGGTCCGATTTAAAAATAATAACGCCCAAAACCATTTCCATCCCCAACAAAAACATAATAATGGCACCTGCAACAGCGAATGACTGTACATCGATGCCGAATAATTTTAAGATAGATTCCCCCAAAAAGAGAAACACAATCATCAGCAACCCTGCTACTAACGTAGCTTTCTCCGACTGGATATGGCCTGCCTTCTTTCGTAAATCGATGATGATAGGAATCGATCCTACAATATCAATAACGGAGAATAAAATGAGGGAAACAGAAATAATTTCTTTGAAATTGAACATAATATTTTAAAATCAGCCGCAAAAGTACCAATAGTATTGTTATTTTCTCACAAACTATGCTATTATCGCTTACCGCTGAAAAATTGTAGTAGCTTGTCTACATCACGGTCTCCGATGGCGGGGAAGTTGGCTATGCGCAGCGTAATATGGGCATATTTGCCATAGCCGTTTCCCAGTTGTATGCCTACTTTTTTAGCTTCCTTTTTCAATGTTGTTATTTGATCCTGCTCGCCTTCCAACACCAGTACGGTATGCGACCTGGTTGCCGGCTCATGAATATGCAAATCAAGCTGCGTTGACTCTTCAAAGAAATGGATATAGCGGCGATACCGATCTTTAATTTTAATGTCAACTTCCTTGATATCTGGTACCATTTGCAACACCCTGTTCAGGAGATAAATGCCTAATACATTGGGTGTATAGGCGGTTTGATTTTTGGCCGTCATGCCTATTATAAAAGGAAAACTATTGTAATGCAGGTTTTCCTGAATAGCAAGTCCTTTTTCTACGGCACGCGGGGAACAAATCATCACCCCTAAACCTGCTGGTAGCCCAAAACACTTTTGGACTGAAGCAAACCACAGGTCTGCCTGGTTTATGTCGAGGTTGATGCCTGCCATAGAAGATGTAGCATCCACTGCCAAAAGCATTTGCGGGTATTTTTCCTTTATCGCTTTGATTTTGGCATTGCTTACCTGAGTGCCATTGCTGGTTTCGTTCTGCGTCAGGCAAATGATCTCTGTATTGGGTGAAATATGATCATAAGGAATCTCCTCGTTTTCGTCAAAAGAGATGCCTAATGCCAAAGGTTTTATTTTTTGAGTGTACTGCCACCACTTTTCACCAAAAGCACCATTGTAGATATGCGTCGTTTGACGCTCTACCAGCGATTGGGCGATGATCTCCCAGCATTCGGTTGCTGAAGAAGTGAAAAATATCGCATACGCCTCCGGAATGTGAAGTTTGGATTTTAATAGCGCCACCGTTTCGCCAAACATCTCCTCAAACATGGCACTGCGGTGGTTGATGCTCAGTATGCCAGCGTTATACGCATCTTGTACAAAGGATGGTACCTGCGGGTAAATTTCTGAAGGGCCGGGGTAAAACGAGACCAGCTTATTCACCTTTCTGAAGAAAATATTGCATGGCCATCTTATATCCGTCCAGGCCAAGGCCGGAAATGATGCCTACACAGTTTTTGCTCAATAAGCTCTTATGCCGATAATCTTCTCTTGCATATATATTGGAAATATGCACCTCAAGTACAGGCGAATTGATAGCAGCAATGGCGTCACTTATGGCCACGGACGTATGCGTATATCCTCCTGCATTTAGAATGATGCCGTCATAGGCAAAGCCGATTTCATGAAGCTTATTGATGATTTCACCTTCTACATTAGATTGGAAGAAATATATCGTTGCAGCAGGGAACTGAGTCTGCAA
>LXQK01000123.1 GCA_001683905.1 Marivirga sp. ANT-B6 | reverse complement strand
ACTTTATCTATGTCGAGAGCGGTAATAGCTGTCGAAAGATTAAGCCCGGAAGCTGAAACAGGTAATGCAAATGCCCAAGATGCACTTTACGAAATGATAGCCGTGAAGGCATACCTCAATATGTTGGCACTTGATAATTGGGGCCTCGTTTTTAAGAAGGAGAGCTCGGACCAATTATCTGAAATACTTAGGGGACAAGAAGCCATTGATTATATTGAAAGTGAATTGCTGTCGGTCGTTAATGTTCTCAAAAATGATAAGGGTCCCGGCAGGTTTACCAAAGATGCCGTAAGTGCTTTGTTGGCACGCTTGTATTTGAATGCTGCCGTGTATCGCGATCCTTATGGCACGCCCGACTTTAAGGCAGCCGATATGGATAAGGTTATACAATATACCAACGATATTATTTCGGGACCATATTCATTGTCGGCTGAATATTTTGAATTGTTCGATGATGATAACAATACTAATCCTGAAATTATATTTGCACTTGACCAAAGAGGGGTACTTCAAACCGAGCACAGCCGATGGGCCTATTGGCCAATATCTGGTGACCTGATTCCTAGACCGGAATTTCCGAACACGCGAGGAACGGATGCGGTAGCAGCTACCACCGATTTTTATCAGACTTGGGTTGATGCCTATGGAAACGTTGACCCGGCCGATGCCGATGCCCGTTTCTATAAAGAAAATACGATTATACCCGAAGATCTTAAAGATCTTACCGGGGTAACCCCAACGAATGATTCCGACCATTTCTATTGTGTAGCGGCTCGGGAGTTTGAAATCAACAGGGGAATACTTCGTGGTATTATATGGGGTCCTAGAAAAGATGGTGGAGGCAATATTTTAACTTGTGACGATGGAACAGTACGGATATATCCGGTAATCAATAGAAGAACAAGTGGTGCAAACCTTAGGTATGTTGACCATACGCTCGAAGTCGATTTTACCGCAGAGGGCAGTTTGCATAACACCGGTCACAGATTCTCAAAATATCAATTCAGCAGTACTGCTCCCAATTGTTGTGCCTACAGTAGTGTTGATATTGTCTTGATTCGTTTGGGAGAGATTTATTTGATGCGTGCCGAGGCTAAGTTGAGGAAAGGTGACAATGCCGGGGCTTTAGCGGATGTCAATACCCTAAGAACTTCCAGAACTGCTCGACCGGCACAGACTCCAGATGCATTAACTTCCATTGACCTGGATGTGTTGTTCCGTGAAACAGGATTTGAGCTTTATTGGGAAGGTTTGAGAAGAAACTATCAAATACGGTTTGGTAAATATGAGGGAAGTTGGACAGGGAAGACCGATAGCGATGTCAATAAGAGGCTGTTCCCAATTCCTCAAAGAGCGATTGACGGGGCTTCTAGTGAACCAGGCTTTCTAGTACAAAACCCTGGATATTAAGCCAGTATGGAATATAAAGATACGGCAAGAACTAAATTTTCTTGCCGTATCTTTTTTAATGTACTAAAGTTTAGCATGTTGGATTAATGAATTCGAAAGGCGATTAAGCCACTTTGGTGTTATTAAATCCAAGATTTGAGTTTTGTTTCAGCACACTAACAATTTTTCTATCAGACCCGCTGGGGTCTAATAGAGCAGAGGTCGTAGTTTTCCCGGTTATTTTGCATTTAAGCAAAAGTGAAAAACCTCTTCTGCAAAACTTTAGAAATACATATTTAAATGAAACAAAATAAATTCAAAGCGTTTAACCACTAATATATTTAACCCTATGAAAACATTATACACGATACTGTTGCTAATTATGTCCGTCGTTTTTTTTAGTAATTCAGTGCATAAAAGTTCAGAGGAAATTAAGTTGAACGAAATTCAGGTAATTGGCAGTCATAATAGTTATAAGATCGGGATTGAAAAGCCCTTGTTCGATTATTTGTTAAAAGATAAACCTGCATTGAGTGGTTTGGAGTATGAACATATTCCACTATCAGAACAATTGAATTTGGGACTGCGTGGCTTGGAGTTGGATGTTTTTTATGATCCAAAAGGAGGTTATTACGCTGATCCAAAAGGCTTGGAAATGGTTAAATCTCTGGGTGCAGAACCACAACCTTTTGATGTTGAGCAAAAGTTGCGATTACCCGGGCTAAAGGTTTTTCATGTTCAAGAAATAGATTTTAGAAGCCATCAACTTTTATTTAAAGATGCCCTAAGGGAATTAAAAAAATGGTCTCAGGCCAATGAAGGGCATACGCCAATCATAATAACCATTAACGCCAAGGATGGTGAAATACCACTTACCAGAAAGCCACACCCATTTACTGCTGCAGCTTTACGAAGTATCGATACAGAGATACGGGAGGTGTTCGACGACGAGAGCTTGATAACACCAGCTATGGTAAGGGGAAATTTTGAAACGCTGGAGCAAGCGGTACTCACCAATGGGTGGCCTTTATTAAAGGATGTAAAGAACCGGTTTTTGTTCGTTTTGGATGAGAATGATGAAAAGACCAATGAATATCTGTCCAGTTTTCCAAATTCAAAAGGAGCTACATTATTTGTAAATAAAGAAGAAGGAAATCCTAATGCTGCTTTTAGAATCATTAATGACCCTATTAAAAATTTTGAGAAGATCAAAAAACTGGTAGCCTTAGGATATATGGTTCGCACACGAGCAGATGCAGATACCCAAGAAGCAAGGAAAAATGATTATAAAAGGTTTGAAATGGCCAAGGCATCTGGTGCACAAGTCATTACCACCGATTATTACCTACCCAGTAAACTTTTTAAATCTGAATTTAAAGTTATTTTCGAAAAAGGCCGTTACGAAAGAAACAGGAACTAAAAAAACAGGTGAAATAAACCTGCCTGGTCCTGGTTTTCATATCATTAGGTTGTAAGCCAGAACAAATAGCACTGGCACATGAAGTAAAATTACGTTCATTGCAAATGTCCACTTTGCAGATGTTTTTCCAATCTCGAAGACTAAAACTTTATGGGCTCCAGTGTCGTGTCAATTTTTTAATGACTGGTAAGGCAGCAGTAAATTTTGGTGTAGGTAAAGGCATAGAAAATGAGCATAGCCATAGCTATGTGAGGCTTTTGCCAAAGGCATGCATACGCGTTATAACGGCGACGTGCGCCAAAAGGTGCGCTGAAGTAACCGTCAATTTTGGCTTGATACGACACTAGACATGGCCTGCTTTTATTAAAGAATAACGATTTGATTACATCCTGTTAATTCATCCTTAAGATTTGAAGCCTAATTTTGCGTTATGTTAAATACAATTAAATTCATAGTGCTTGCCCTTCTAAGCTTTGCTTTTCCTTTTGCAAATGCCCAAGATACTTTGGTGATTATAAAGAGCGGTCACATTCAAAAAAGTGAAATTTTCGAATTAATTTATGTCCCAGTAGAAATACCGGAAGGCATCAACAGTATTTCGGTTAAGGAGATATATAATCATGGTGAAGGGGATGAAAAAAATGTCTTAAACATGGGTATTTATGATACGAGAGGTTTTGAAATAGGAAATCCTAAAGGTTTTAGAGGATGGTCAGGAGGAGCCAAAACTTCCTTTTTTATCAATAATAGCGCCGCTTCTACAGGTTATATCGCCGGCCCGATATATCCAGGATTGTGGAATATATTAATTTATCCATCTGATATATCCGATGCGGGAATAGATTGGACATTGGAAATAAAAGCCGTTAAGGGAAGGGAGGCCAATCTATTTAAACCCAATCCAGCACAAAGTACTATAAACGAAATTCCAGGTTGGTATCATGGAGATTTGCATATGCACACCCTGCATTCCGACGGAAAAAGAACAGCCCAGGAATTGGTTGAAGAAGCACATGCTAAAAAACTGGATTTTATAATTTCCACAGAACATAACACCAATAGTGCTAATCTTTCATGGGGTAAATACAATTCAAAACACTTACTTATCATTAATGGTGTGGAGGTTACCAGTACGAAATTCGGGCATTGGAATGCAATTGGTTTAACTGGTGATAACTATATAGATTGGCGATATGCCCCTGAAGAGGGTTGGATAATAAAAATGGTGGAAAAAGTTCACCAGGACAATGGGTTGGCCATTATCAACCATCCTTTTTATAATATTCAAAGGACCAACAATTTTAAATATGATGATAATTTATTTGACGGGGTGGAAGTTTGGAACGGCAACTGGAATCTGTTAAATAATTTAGCGGTTGAGTGGTGGGGCGAGCGATTAATCGCCGGGCACAGATTAATCGCTATTGGTGCAAGTGATACACATGTTATCGAAGGTTCTCCCAATAATTTAGGCACCCCTCAAAGCGTAGTATATGCTGAAAGCTTATCAAAAGACGACCTTATAAAAGGGATTAAGAATGGAAAAGTATATATCAGGGCAAACGACAGCATCAAAATTGTTTTTGAAGCAAGATCAGGCAACGAAAAAGCGATGTTAGGGGACACGCTTAAAATTGGGAAAGATAAATATTCGTTTACTATAGATATTCATATCGAAAATTGTAAAAAGCAAAAGCTAAAAATTTATAGCAATTTAGGATTTTTCAAAGAGGCAATGCTAAACTCTGATGAAGAGGATTTAACATTTCAAATCAATGACTCTAACATTAAATTCTTAAGAGTAGAAATCAGAAGTGAGGAAGACAATATGCTGGCACTTACAAATCCAATTTATATTTCATATTAATCCGTATCAATTGAAATATTCAATGACCAAACAAAATCTATAAAGGAAAGTCACCCGTCCAAATAACCTTAGCAAAAACAACTAAAAAAGCCTTTAAAGCCTCGATAATGGCTTTTTTAGCGCGTACAAATATACGTTTGCTTTCTTTCGTTACTCTCTTTTTGTGGTCGCATCTTTACGTTTATACCTTCAAGTTGTAACATAACCGCATAGAAAATTTACAACATTGTTGTGCGACATACTGCAACATCATGCTACAAAGGAAGGAAAAATATAAAATGAAATTAAACCGGACAGCCTATTCTCAGTCAATTGCTACATATGATACCGGAATCTAAACAATATGAACCTGTAGTACGAACATAGATCCGACCGCTTTACAAAACATAATACACCATAGTTTTATCCGGACGCCAGAAATATGAAATCTAGGTTTGAGAGAATTAAGTAGTCTTTGTAAGATGTTTTATTTATTTTAGTAGTGTGAACGCAGCAGCAAAATTAGCTATTGCAGGTAATTATCTTTTCCTTTTAACACTAATATAATAATTGGTTGATGTTGGACAATTCTTTAATGGCTTTTCCAAGACTTTTTTACCTTGCTTTTGCTTTTTGCTTTTTCAAATTCAGTATTTCTTTTGCCCAACAAGAAAATTTCGCGCCTTATAGCCAGAAAATAACAGGGTTGGATCTTGAATTTGATATGGTATCGATACCTGAGGGGAGTTTTGTTATGGGTAGTACACCAACTGAAATAGGAAGAACCGACGATGAAGGCCCGCAACATACGGTAGCAATAAGTCCGTTTTGGATGAGCAAATTTGAAATAACATGGGATCTTTTCGAGCCTTTCGTTTATAAGGATTTTGAAAAAAATCAGGTGAAAGAAGCCATTGATGCTGAAGTGGATGCCGTTGCAAGACCTACCAAGCCTTACTTAGACATGACTTTTGGCATGGGGAAAAATGGTCATCCTGCAGTAGGGATGACACAATATGGTGCCATTCAATTCTGCAAATGGCTATACGCGAGAACGGGCGTGTTTTATAGGTTGCCTACAGAAGCCGAGTGGGAATATGCAAGCCGAGCGGGAAGTGAATCGGTATATTTTTTCGGAGATAATGTCGAAGATCTTGCTCAATATGCTTGGTTTGCTGCTAATAGCAGTGGTAAAACCCATCCTGTGGGAAATAAAAAGCCAAACGCCTGGGGACTTTATGATATTTATGGAAATGTGTCCGAATGGACAATCGACCAATATATTGCTGAATACTATACGCAATTTGAAAATAACACGACGGTAAATCCTGTCGCAGTTCCGGAAAAATTATATCCTCATGTTTTACGAGGAGGGTCTTTTGAAGATGGTGCTGAGGAACTTCGTTCGGCAAATCGAATGGATTCTAATCCGAACTGGAAAAGGATAGATCCTCAGATTCCCAAAAGTAATTGGTGGTTACCCGAGGCGCCTTTTGTGGGCTTTAGGGTCGTCAGACCTTTTGAAGCACCTGGTTTGGAAGAAATTGAAGCTTATTACAATCTAGAACCTATACCAGACTATGGTTACTAATTAAACCTCAAAATAATGAAGAATAACAACGAAAAGAGTTGGTCAATCGCTCGTAGAGACTTTCTTAAAACCTCGGCCTTGTTGGCAGGAGGAACAATTCTAAGTTCGGTTCCCCTTGCTGGCGCATACGCGGCCGGTAATGATACCATAAAAGTCGCACTGGTGGGATGCGGAGGCAGGGGGACAGGAGCAGCATTTCAGGCATTGGATACCAAATATAATCTTAAATTGGTCTCAATGGCCGATGCTTTCCGGGATCGTTTGGATAAAAGCTACCAACCATTGTTTGGGAAATATGGCAAAGCCAAGGTTGATGTGCCTGAGGATAAGAAGTTTGTAGGGTTTGAGGGTTACAAGAAAGCAATAGCAGAAGCTGATGTGGTTCTTTTGGCATCCCCACCCGGGTTTAGACCCAGTCATTTTGAGGAAGCTATCAAACAAGGCAAACATGTTTTTATGGAAAAACCTGTTGCCACTGATTCTCCCGGTATCAGAAAAGTCCTGGCAGTTGCAGAGGAAGCAAAGAAAAAGAAATTGAATGTAGTGGTTGGTTTGCAAAGACATTACCAGAAAAACTACAGAGAGACAATCAAGAGAATTCAGGATGGCGCCATTGGTGATGTGGTTTCAGGCCAGGTCTACTGGAATAGCGGCGGGGTTTGGGTAAGGCCCAGAGAAGCAAGTCAAACTGAAATGGAATATCAGATGCGCAATTGGTACTATTTTAACTGGTTATGTGGTGACCATATTTCAGAACAACATATTCATAATATTGATGTGGCCAATTGGGTGAAAGGAAGCTATCCTGTCTCGGCCATGGGCACTGGTAGCAGATTTCTCAGGACGGGAAAAGAGTATGGGGAAATTTTTGACAACCATACTGTAGAGTTTATTTATGAAGATGGAACAGTACTACAAAGTCAGTGCAGGCATTATGAAGGTACTGAAAATCGTGTTGATGAAAGTTTTCAGGGTACCAGGGGGAAAGTCTATTTGTCAGCAAATAATGAAGGCAAGCTATGGGATTATAAAGGAAATGAAATATATAGCCATGCTGGAAAAGGTGATCCAAATCCCTATCAAACAGAGCACGATGAGCTTTTCCAAGCTATTAACGCTGGGGAGTATAAATTTGCTGATGCAGAAAATGCCGCTAAAAGCACCATGACTTCCCTGTTAGGTCGCTATGCTACTTACTCAGGTCAAATGATAAAATGGGATGAGGCATTGCACAGTGAGATCAGTTTGATGCCGGAGAAATTGACCTGGGACGCAAATCCTAAAATTATGCCAGGTGAGGACGGATTTTATCCACATGCGATTCCTGGAAAAACAAAGGTGATATAGGTAATACAAGCGATAAAATTTCATCCTTCAAAAAGACTTGGAATAGGCAGTTTCATCGCTACTTTTTGAAATGAAAACCATCTTCATATTTAATCAATTAAGAAGTATCTCATGCTATCTAAATAGTTTCTCTTGATTTTCTATTGGTATCTCCTTGGACTTTTTTCGTTTTTTGCTTCAGATCCGCCCGATCGGTATCAAATCAATGGGCATGCACAGGGCACCACTTATCAAATAATATATTATGCAGACTCTCCCCGGGTCAGCAAAAAGCAAATTGAGGGTATTTTTGCCGAATTGGACAGCTCTCTTTCTGTTTATAAGCCTTATTCACTTATCAATCAATTTAATCAGACTACCAAAGGTTTGAAGTTGGATGAACACCTGAGAAAAGTGGTAAAAAGCGCATTGCAGATATCAATCGAGACTGATGGAATGTTTGATATCACTGTTTATCCCCTGGTGAATGCCTGGGGTTTTGGAATTCATCCCTCTCCCCTATTGCCTGATTCTTTGGCAATCGCTTCCCTTTTGGCGTGTACAGGTAGTAGAAAACTCATCCTGTCTCAGGACAGCCTCATTAAATCATCTTCTTGTATAAAAATCGATGTTAACGGGATAGCACAAGGCTATTCTGTAGATGTTATCGCTGATTTTCTCGATCAGCACGAGATATACAATTATCTGGTTGAAGTCGGTGGGGAAATTAAGACAAAGGGGCAAAAGCAACCCTCAGGAAAACCATTTGTGATAGGCTTGGAAGGGCCATCAAAACGCGATATTAAAAGCTATGCTATTACAAATAAGGTGATTCTAGAAAATTCTGCGCTAACAAGCTCCGGTAATTACAGAAAATTTTATTTAGAGGGTAAGAAAAAACGGTCTCACCTCATAAACCCTAAGACCGGTTATCCCATTGATAATGAAATGATAAGCGCAACAGTTTTAGCCAAAGATGCTATGACAGCTGACGGTTACGATAATGTTTTTATGGGAATGGGCGTTGAACAATCTTTAAAATTCCTTAAAAGACAAAAGAAGCTAGAAGCTTATATGATCTACTACAAAGCCGACGGGACTGTTGCCGATACCGCAACAGCAGGGTTTTACAAGTTAATGCAATGAACAGTAGGTCTGCCTACATTTTTTGTTCAAGCTAAAAGCTAAAAAAGTGATAGTTTACACCACGTCGGTTTCCCTATAGGCTTCGATCAGTCTCAACTCACCCTCTTTTCCTTTCATGGACAAGCCATGTTCCATTCCCATAATTCCTCTGTATCCTTTTTCATAAATGTGCTTAAATACATTTTTGTAGTTAATTTCACCAGTAGTAGGTTCTTTTCTGCCAGGGTTATCACCTATTTGGATATAGGCTATTTCATCCCAGCATTTGTCGATATTAGGTATCAAATTACCCTCGTTTCTTTGCATGTGATAAATATCATACAGTATTTTACAAGAAGGGCTATCTACGGATTTGCAAATCATATAAGTTTGGTCTGAATTCCTTAGAAAGAGATCAGGCGTATCAGAAAGTGGTTCTAAAACCATTATCAAGCCGTGAGGCTCTAATATTTCTGCACCTCTTCTTAGTGCCTCAATAACATTGGAAGTTTGAAGACCCAGTGGCATGTTACGATCAAAAAACCCTGGAACAACAGTAAGCCATTTGGCATGGCAGCGTTTGGCAACTTCAACAGACTCGCGACAGGTTTTTAGGAAAGTATCAAAATACTCTTTTTTCCCTGTTGTGAGGGAGGTTTTCCAGTTGTCGCCGCCCTCTATTACAAAAACGCCCATTTGCATTTCAAGTTTTTTCAGAAGATCGCCTATTTTCTTTTGTTCTTCCTTAGGTCTCTTCAGCATGCCATTATCTTCAATGCTTCGAAAACCCTGTTCGTGCGTGAACTTTATCTGATCAAGGAAATCGGGTCCCGCATGATGGTTAAACATCCCTTGGTGTGGCGCATAATTAAGCGTAAATACTTTTGCGGAACTGTGGTTTTTTGAAGGCTTTCCGAATACGTTCGCGCCGGTTGATAGGGCAAAACCTGTTACAAGGCTGCTTTTAATAAACTCGCTTCTTTTCATTTTTGAATTAGGAGATAAAGGTGATAAGTTAAAAAATTAAATTAGTAATTAGATTTTTTACTTGAAATTGATTTTTATGGATCGACTAATTAATCTATTTTAGAATGAGCAGTTTTTTTAAGATTGTTTCTATGGACAATGGAAT
>LXQK01000122.1:18465-25266 GCA_001683905.1 Marivirga sp. ANT-B6 | reverse complement strand
AATCAGTACGTACCAATTTTTAAATTGGAAAACTCGGATCTCGTGATTGCTAATCCCGTAAGATAAATGACAATGGAATTTAAAAACAGCAAGAAGCTATTCGAAAAGGCAAAGCAATTTATTCCTGGCGGTGTAAATTCCCCTGTACGTGCGTTTAAGGCCGTTGGCGGAGATCCGCTGTTCATCAAATCAGCCAAAGGTGCTTTTGTATACGATGAGGATGGAAATGAGTTTATTGAACTGATCAATTCCTGGGGGCCGATGATCCTGGGGCATGCACACCAGACCATTGAGGATGCTGTACGTGATGCGCTTTCTTCTTCACTATCCTTTGGTGCCCCTACTGCCAGAGAAGTAGAGGTCGCTGAGTTGATATGTTCGATGGTGCCTTCCATAGAAAAGGTAAGGATGGTCAATTCGGGGACGGAAGCCACCATGTCAGCTGCAAGATTAGCCCGCGGATATACTGGCAGGGAAAAGATCTTAAAATTTGAAGGGTGTTACCATGGCCATGGTGATTCTTTCCTGATCGCCGCAGGTAGTGGTGCGATTACGATGGGTTATCCTGATAGTCCTGGTGTTACCAAGGGAACGGCTTTGGATACCCTAACAGCCCCCTACAATGACCTGAAGGCGCTAAAAACAATTGTTCATGCCAATGCCGGACAAATCGCTGCCATTATCATCGAGCCGGTTGCAGGCAATATGGGCTGTGTAGCCCCAAGGGCAGGTTACCTGGAGGGACTCAGGAAATTATGCGATGATGAAGGCATTCTGTTGATCTTTGATGAAGTTATGACTGGCTTCAGGCTTGCCAGAGGTGGCGCGCAGGAGCTGTATGGCGTAAGGCCCGACATCACCACGCTAGGAAAAATTATTGGTGGAGGGATGCCTGTTGGCGCTTATGGCGGAAGGAAAGAAATCATGGATTTTGTATCGCCAGCCGGACCTGTTTACCAGGCAGGCACTTTGTCAGGCAATCCTATTGCTATGGCGGCAGGATTGGCAATTTTGAAGTATCTTAATGCCCACCCTGAAATTTACACAAACCTGGAGCAGATTACCGGTAAGATTGTAGCAGGTATTGAAGCTAATTTGAAGAAATTGAAGCTGAACTACACGATCAATCGTGTGGGGTCTATGTTTACTTTATTTTTTACTGATAAAGAAGTCATTGATTTTGAAACCGCAAAAAGCAGCGATACAGCGAGGTTTGGACGGTACTTTCAACAGATGCTACAGCAGGGTATCTATCTTGCACCCTCGCAGTATGAGGCTTTATTCGTTTCAAATGCATTGGACAGCACCCTAATTGACCGCATTGTAGAAGCGAACTTCAACGCCTTACAGTTGGTTCATTTAAAGCAGGAAGCTATATCTTAGATATCTTTAACGCACGGTCATCTTTCTAATAGAGCATGGCGCTTATGAGAAGCTCGCCTATAAAAAAGAACAGGATCGTAAAAACGTATATCCACCCTACCAGGAAGAACTTTACCATAGTCTTAAACCACTTTTGCATATACACTTTTCTGAAGGAGATATAGGCATAGATAGAGACCAGCAAGAAGCTACCAGAGAGAATCCAACCAGTCGATATATAATAGTGGTATAGCAGTAAGCTAAAACCATAAATAAAATACGCAAAAGCATGAAGGT
Source organism: Marivirga sp. ANT-B6 (assembly GCA_001683905.1). Lineage (GTDB taxonomy): Bacteria > Bacteroidota > Bacteroidia > Cytophagales > Cyclobacteriaceae > ANT-B6. The sequence goes on along the minus strand of LXQK01000122.1, from coordinate 23,607 downwards.
GTAGCGCATGCACCAAATGTTCGATGTACAACCGCTTAGAGCGTATATAGAGAATCTTTAATATCAAGGCAAAGATAGGCATGAGAAGAAACATCATGATCGACAAATTCTTGATAATGTAACCTGTCAAGGCTTCACGGTCTGATCTTTGGATCCGCACGGTTCGCTCTATAAAAAACCTTCTAAAGGAATCATCTTCTTTTACCTGAAGCGAATCTGCTATTTGGGTCGCCGTTAGGGTGTCGTTTTTAGCTAAAGTAATTGTGCCTTCCAACAACCTTTTCGAAATATTATATTTATTTCCAAAAGTGATCACATAATCATCTTCTGACGTTAGCGAATCCTGATAGTCGAACGCTACCATATCCGTGGGCCCAGAACCGATGTCGGCACTCCTCATTAAATCTGTGCCATAGAGGGTGAGTACAAAGAAATAAAATAAACTTACCACCACATACATACGGATAGGATGTAGGTAAGTAGCTCGCATGCCTTCAAGAAATTTGTTTGTTAGGTAGCCTGGCTTGGCAAAGAAAGGCTTCACTGTTTGGCCAATTTTGCCATCTACTGCAAAATAAGTTGCAATGGTATCCATCAGGAGGGTACCAAATGAAACTTTTAGGTGTGTATTCTCCTGACCACAGTTGGGACAGTAATTATAAACTTCACCTAATGTACGCCCACAATTTAAGCAATGATTCGTCTTTCTTCTGATGCGCATATTTTAGGTAACAAGATTTAACTTATCTCATTCACGATGAAAAATTAAAGAAAAAATTTTGAATAGTAAGCGGCCTCCATAAAATACTTCCTCCCAGCTTTTATTCATTCTGATCATAATACCCTAAAATGTAATAAATGCCCGAAAAACGATATTTTTCTTGTAGTCAAACTGCTAATTTTGACTGTGTTAAATAAATTTATATGCAAAAATCTTATCTTTTGAAGAGAAGCTTTCACCATTCCCTAATTTTGGTTGCCCTGTTGGCAACAGGAAGTGCTGTGGCGCAAAGCAAAAATACGACCATTACCTATGAGGAGATATACGATGCTCCGTACGATATCAATAAATTATTTGTACATTTTCAGCCCATGTATGGGGAGGTATTTGTTACCAATGTCAACGTGGGGTTTGGGCTGGAGGTAAACTATTATCTTAAAGACAAATTTGATTTTAGGGCACATGCGCGTAAAGCGTATGCCAAGTCTACGGATTTCACAAGGAACCTGGCTGACAAAAATAGTGAGGTCAGCAACTTGCCGGAAATTTACAACTATTATGAGATCGGGGCAACCTACCATATTGTAGATAGGGAAGAGGATACAGAAACCAAAGTTATCTTATATTCTGATCGATTCAAGGGTAATAAATGGGCAGCCAGGGTACCAGAGTACATCAAAGTGCCGTCAAAAGTAAGAAAAATCTATGGCGCAAGGTTGGGCGGTATTGCTTATAATACTGCTTCCGATTTCAATAGAGCCATGGAAAAGCAGAAAGTGACCATAGAAGGCATCGGAGACGATGTTTTAATATTCGGCAATGTGGATGTCAAAGGTTTATATGTAGGGGGTTCGTTAGGTTTAATCAAGAACTTTGCGATCAAGCCTGATAAAGGGTATGGTGTGTTGAGCAACGACCTTATATTCAATGCTTTTTTTGACATAATGATAGCACCATCTGTTACAGTAGAAGACATTATCTATCAGGGTAATATCTTCTCTTCTGCTCCCATCAAGACCAATATGTTCGGCGTTCGAGCCGGGATGGATGGGAAATTTAACCGCGAATTAGGCTGGGGATATGGTGCAGAGATTGGGTACAGGCCAGGAATTACTGGCAGGGGCATGTTCGTCCTTTTAAAGATAAGCTTACCTGTATATGGCACTAACTTCAACCATAGAAAAGAAGCCTTTGGTAAATAGCGCCTGGCGGCCTACCTTGTAATATTTCAGCAGTTTCGTAAGGCTAATACTTTTTATCTTTAAAAACCTCAACTTCTTTACTTTAGCCTTCCGTACCTTTAGTCATGCTGGTGCCCATGAGCCCCGTGTACATGTCCGTGGGCTATTTCTTCCGCCGTGGCATCGCGCAAGTCAATGATCTTCCCTTTAAAGAATAAATCATAGCCAGCCAGCTTGTGGTTGAAATCTACCTGCACCCGGTCGGCTTCCACCTTTAAAATTTCAGCTCTCATTGCACGACCCTGTTTATCTTTCATAGGCACAAGTGTGCCAACAGTAAGCATACCAGCAGGAGGTTTTATTTTTCCCTTTGGGATGAATGTGCTCTTTGGTAGATACATCACCTTTTGCTCATCATAGTCTCCGTAAGCCTGTTCAAAATCTATAGAAAATTCAAAGCTATTGTTGATCTTCTTTCCGGCAAGTTTATTTTCAAACTCAGGAAGAAATCCCGCAGACCCAAACAGAAAAACCAACGGGGACTTTTCGTCGACTTTTTCAAAAAAAGCTTTTTCCTGATCGCCGTCATCAATATGGAGTTCATAAATCAGCGTGACAACCTTGTTTTTCTCGATATGCATAGGGTACTTTTTTATGCGTGTAAGATAAAATATTTTTTAAGTATTTTTCATAAATTATGAACAGCCCCACAGAATAAATTTTCTATTTTCCTGACTTTCATCATAATTTTATTCGCTAATTATAGTTTTAAATCAAGTGGATTTGACTTTAATTGAAAATCGCCACGAAAATATTCAGGTAAGGTCAATTCAAATAATGAAAGAAAGTTTCCTTCATTATTATGCAAATTTGTATTTACCAATTAATACTAATTTTATGAGATTAGCCTTCGACTTCCTCGTTTTGAGCTTCCTGCTTACTATTGAATTTTGCATGGGTCATGTATTTAATGCAGCGTCTATGATTTTATGCTACGCATTCTTCTATGCGTTTTTCGAATTAGATAAAGAGACGAAGAGAAAAGTGAAATAGCCTCCTAACTATAAAGCGTAAGGAAAAAAATATAAGACCAGTGGTGCTTGTTGTTTTAGGCGCGGGGCTTTCTTTTGTTAAACCTTTAGGAAGCTATACAAGTTTAAATACCTATCGTTTACATTTATTTTCTAAAATAGGTTTTTTTATGTTGTTTTGCACCGTAAATAGTTTCACTTGCCTGAAATATCTTTCAGGTTTATTTTTTTCCTAATGTATATTCATAAAATTTCCAGTTATATACCTGATACCGTTATTACAAATCAGCATTTTGAAGATTTAAACGGACTTTCTAACGAGTGGATAATAAGCCGAACAGGTATAGAAGAGCGTAGAAAGGCGGGCGCTACTGAAAACACCAATACAATGGCAATAGAGGCCGTCAAAGCTGGACTTGACGATCTTCCATTTCCTATGGAAGAAATTGATCTTATCGTAGGCGCCACATACACCCCATATGATACAATTGTAACCCTCGCCCATGCCGTACAGCATTTCCTGGATATAAAAGATATACCTGTAGTTTCCATTTCCTCTGCATGTTCATCACTGTTAAACGCCATTGAAGTCGTGGAAGGTTATTTCGCGATGGGGAAAGCGACAAAGGCGGTGGTTATTGTATCAGAACACAACACGGCGTACAACAATGAGCAGGATAAAGTTGCCGGTCACCTTTGGGGTGACGGGGCGTCAGCCTTATTTATTTCAAACGAAAAACACCGTGATGCCGACTTTAAGATTATCGATCTAAAAACTGCAGGTGCGGCAACTGAAGGAAAAGCAACGGAAGCCGTGGTTTTAAAGCCTAATGTGAAGGGCATCATTATGCCGCATGGAAAGGATGTATTTATCAATGCCTGCTATTACATGCCTAAAGCAACAGAAGATATTTTACTCAAAAATAATTATACGGTAAAAGATATTGCATTTCTCATTCCACACCAGGCAAACTTGCGGATTACAAAAAATGTGGCTGCCACACTGCAACTGGAAGAGGATAAGGCTATTTCTAATCTGGAATGTCTTGGAAACACCGGTTGTGCAGGTTGTGCTATTGCATTGTCGGAGAACTTCGATAAATTTAAGAAAGGCGATATCATTGTGGTAACTGTATTTGGAGGAGGTTACTCTTACGGCGCCATGCTATTGGAAAAATAATGGAAACAGGAGATATTTTTGAACTTGAATTTATGTATTCACAAGACGATGTGAATGCTTTTGCTGATATTACTGGCGACAAAAACCCGGTCCATCTTGATGAGGCTTATGCGGCAGAAACGGTGTATAAAAGACCTATTATCCATGGATTTTTAGGAGGTGCGGTTTTTTCGAAGATATTGGGTAATCTTTTCCCTGGAGAAGGAACCGTTTACCTTCAGCAGTCCATGAATTTCAAAAGACCCATGTACACAGGCGTTGCTTATCTGGCCATACTCACGGTTGTGGAAGTGGATAAAGAAAAACACAAAGCCCGCATCGAGACGAAGATCATAGAAGCTGCATCTGGAAAGCCCAACTTAATAGGAGAAGCTACCATATTAAACAAAATTAAAATTGGCGTTTAGCACCGGCTGAGGTTCATTGAGGATTCGTCATCGTCCATTGTCTGCATAACATTCACAAACAAATACCATTTTGCGGGGGTTAGACTATTAAATCTATCTCTACTATGCTAAAATTCCGGTATTTTATCCTTGTCTTATTTATTTTTTCAGCTTGTCTGGGTAACAAAAAGCCCGCTTATGTAGAGTCGACACGCGTGCTGGATGAAGACTTTTCCCAATATGAGTCGTATGCTTTGCTTCCCACGCCAGAAATTCCCGAAAACACAACCATAGGTAATTCACGCATTATCCAGGATATGGCCCTGGAGGAAGTAAGCCAGGAACTTGAGATGAGAGGCTATACGGTGGATACCGAATCCCCCGACTTGCTTGTATTGGTACATGTGATCTTTGAACACGCAGATACGTGGCAGGAAACGGCGATGGCTGGAAATTACGGCAATATAATTCCGGGTATCAATACAGGGCCAGTCAGGAATTACTACCAAGGCTACCAAGCTCTGGGGAACTTTGAGGACTATGACGTTCGGCGGGTGGAGATCACGGAAGGATCTGTTTATGTAGATGTTATTGATCGAAAGAAAAATAAGCTTATATGGCGCGGGGTATCTCAAGAATATGA
>LXQK01000122.1:0-18328 GCA_001683905.1 Marivirga sp. ANT-B6 | reverse complement strand
GATCTTTCAAATATATCCTGTACAGCCTAATTGATATAATAAATTTTTCCATCCTCAGCACAATCCATATCCAGGATGCGTTTGTTCTTTAACATCTCCTCGCCTAGATGGCTAATAAGTAATTTTTTGCAGTTCAAGCCAGATTTATGGGACGATAGGGTTTGATAATCCAGGTGCGATGGTCCACTGGGATAAAAAAAGTTACACTCACAGATAAACAAATCGGCCCGGTCGGCAACCTGGTACAATACGTCGGTCCAGGAAGTATCGCCTGAAAATGCAATCACTTTATTTTGAAATGTTATTCTTACGGCATGAGGTTGTGCTTCGGGGCTGTGAATAACTTCAAAAGCGTCGATCTCCAGATCACCCATTGCTATTGACTGATTGGCTTTGAATTCAACAAAGTCAATAGCAAAGCCGAGGTCTGCTAGGCCAATGCCGGGGTAGAGCAAGTCCATCAGTGCGTTAACTTTTGCTTTAACACCTGTCGGACCTCCTATGGAAAGTGTTTTTGTCCTTTGCTTAATTTTGGAGGAATCGAGCAGAAGAAAGGGTATGCCACCGAAATGGTCGCCATGAAAATGTGTGATGATAATTCCATCAATATCACTGGTTGACACGCCAAACTTTTTCATCGCATTGAGGGTACTTGCACCACAATCGATTAGAAAGCGATAGCCAGTGTGTTTTACGTAGAAGCAGGTATGGTATTGGCCTCCTGATGCAAAAGCATCACCACATCCTAAAACCTGAACCTGTATGCTATCATTTTCCATAGTAGATGATATGTTAAGGAAACCTGCCTTAGGTTATAAAGTTTTATAAGCGCAGGACACGCCCCCTATTTATGACATAGATATATCACCTCATCATGCGGTAAGGCATATCTTTCGGCAATATCTTTTCCTTTTTCCTGCACCAAATCGACTGGAGTAACTTTAAAACCACTTTCTTCGAGCCGCAATGGATAATCCTGCCCATAGGTTCTTAAATGATCTTTCTGCCCATGCGCCTTCTCTCTGTCTTCTGCCGACAAGAGGTTCTTATCTTCATAGGTTACGGTCCTGCTGTGATCCATCGGCGATTGGATGATGGCCCAGCCACCAGGCTTTAGAACCCGGTTGAGCTCACGCATTGCCAGGATATCATCTTCTACGTGTTCCATGACATGGTTGCAGAATGCGACGTCAAAGGTGCTATCAGGAAAAGGTATCTGATGAATATCCATCTTTACCTTGGCTAGTGGTGATTCAATGTCGGCGGTTATATAGTCCAGATTATCAAGTGCCTCAAAAGTCTTGATAAAGCAGATTTCTGGTGCTACATGCAACACCTTTAGCGGGCTGGAGAAAAAATCAGTTCTTTCTTTCAGAAAGAGCCACATCAGCCGATGCCTTTCCAAAGCCAGGCAATTAGGGCAAAGTGCATTATTTCTGGGAGGATTCCTTCCGTAGGGCACGAATTTGCTGAACGTTTTTCGGCAAACCGGACATGCTACTTTGTTGCCGCGATAAAAAATGGCAACGACCTTTAAAATATTATGGCTAAATAGTTGAAGATATTTTCTAGGAACTTTACGGATTATAAAGCTAATGATGTGTTTCATCCTGAAGGTATTAATCAAGCATATGGAAGTTTTCCAAGATACTTGCGGTGCTAATTTTCTGATCGACATAGCAAATATAGGCAATACCTTTTTGTGTATACGAGATGTGAATTAGTTTCTTCTAAAATGATTCATATCAGCCTCCCGCAATCCGGGCGTTAATTTATATTTATGGCAAAACCACCTGATCAATGGTTTAATTTGAACACAAAAAATCACTATATTTATGACTTGAAACGTCAGGTTCTTCTGCGACAGTAGCGGTGGTAAGCTCGCTTTCGAAGACCACAGCAAGTGCAGTTCTTAAAGAAAAGCAGGCCACCAAGCCCCTATACATTACAATAACTGGGTAACACATATTTTTTTGCCTTCCGGAGCAATCAATAAACGTTGCACTGATAACCCGTCTTAAGCATATGAAAAGAAAAGGAATTATAATTGGTATCGTGCTCGTCGCTATCGTCGCGGGATATTTTGTGTTTGGCAATAATAGTAAAGCGGCTGATTCTGAGATCTTAGTCACCGCACAGAAGGGCGAGTTTCTAATTGATATAACGGTCAGTGGGGAGTTGGAAGCTAAAAACTCCGTGCAGATATTAGGGCCCAACGGGCTACGGGCTGCGAGACTTTGGAATGTGAAGATTGACGATTTGATTGCTGAAGGAACGGTGGTAAAAAAAGGTGATTATATTGCATCCCTCGATAAATCTGAACTTGCAGATAGAATCAGAAATGAAGAAAATGAGCTACAGCAGAGCATGTCTAAATATACCCAAACCCAATTAGATACAGCGCTTGAGTTACGGCAGACCCGCGACGACCTCATTAATCTGAAGTTTGCGGTAGTTGAAAGGGAACTTATACTGGAGCAGTCGCAATTTGAACCACCTGCTACGATAAAGCAAGAAGAAATCAACCTTGAAAAAGCCAACAGGGCTTATGACCAGGCGCGGAAAAATTATCAATTAAAGAAACGAAGGGCCGTAGCCCAGATGCAGGAGGCTGCTGCTAAAATGGCCGAAGACCAGAATGAGTTTGACTTCCTGCAGCGCCTTTCTCAGGAGTTTATAATCAAGGCCCCGGAGGCAGGTATGGTCATTTACCAGCGAGAATATAATGGAAAGAAGAAAGGAAAAGGCTCATCCATTGGTGCCTGGGACCCTACAGTAGCCACCCTCCCTGATCTTACGACGATGCTTTCGAAAACCTATGTCAATGAAGTGGATATCCGAAAAGTAAAATCAGGGCAAAAGGTGAATATAGGGCTGGATGCCTTTCCTGAAAAAAAGCTAACAGGTAAAGTCGTCAGCGTTGCCAATGTGGGCGAGCAGAAGCCTAATTCCGATGCCAAGGTTTTTGAAGTCAGCATAGAGGTAAACGAAGTGGACACCACACTCAGGCCTGCCATGACAACCAGTAATGCCATCATTGCTGATGTGATGAAAGATGTAATCTTCTTGCCACTTGAGTGCTTGCATAACCAGGGAGACTCCCTTACATATGTGTATAAACGTGAAGGAATGACTACGTTAAGGCAGGAAGTGGAGATAGGCAAGGCAAACGCCAATGAGGCTGTTATATTACGGGGAATAGAGGCAGGAGACAGAATTTTCCTGTCTATTCCTAAAGAAAATGGAAATGAGAAATTTGTGCCGTTAGAAGATACAGGTGCTGACCTAAGTGCTTTGAAACGATGATGGAAAAAGTAGTTGCCAACTTTTATATTGCAGTAGAAGCTGTATTGGCCAATAAAGTGCGGTCTATACTTACAGCTTTAGGGATCATCTTTGGTGTTGCGGCGGTTATTGCTATGATGGCGATAGGTAATGGCGCACAGGAAGAGATTCTGGAGCAGATTAAGCTGGTGGGGGTAAACAATATCATCATTACGCCCGTCGTAGAGCAAAAGGAAGAGCAAGTGACTGAAGAAGTGGGCGTTCGGGAGACCAAGAAGTTTTCTCCGGGGCTCACGCTGAAGGATGCTGAAGGAATGAACAATATCATTCCAAGTATCTCCCGACTAAGTCCGGAAATTGTGTTAGAAACCTATATCATCAATAAGGGGATTAGAAGGTCGGCGAAGTTGGTCGGTATAGAGCCCAATTACTTTGCGCTTACCGACTTTAGCATTGCCGAAGGAGAGACTTTCAATGCTGACCAGTTGAAAAGGGGAAGCCCCGTTTGTATCATCGGGCGCGGCATCCAGACAAAATTCTTTACCAAAGAAAATCCTATTGGAAAGATGATCAAGTGTGGGCCGCATTGGCTAGAGGTAGTAGGTGTGCTGGAAGAAAGGGTGATCAGTGACAATAGTATCGCTAACCTTGGCATCCGGGACTATAATATGGATGTTTATGCGCCCATAAGAACAGTACTTATCAGGTATAAAAACAGGTCTTTGGTGACAGAGTCTATGTTGCAAAGTGGCAACGCGGGCGGCGGCGGTGGAGGCATGATCATCATCGGCGGTGGTGGCGAAAGTGAAGAACCTGCGGAAAAGAAAATTGAAAATTATCACCAGATAGATAGGCTGGTGGTTCAGGTAGAAAATACCGAATTGTTGAATCCGACCGCAGAAGTCATCTCGCGATTCCTGAGAAGAAGGCATTTCGATGTCGTTGATTATGAAATCACCATTCCGGAGCTGCTGCTGAAACAACAGCAAAGAACAAAAAGTATATTTAATATTGTACTGGGAGCTATTGCTGGTATATCATTATTGGTAGGAGGAATAGGTATCATGAATATAATGTTGGCATCTGTGATGGAACGCATTAAGGAAATTGGACTCCGGCTTTCCATCGGTGCTCAAAAAAGAGATATTATTCTGCAATTTCTTTTTGAAGCTGTAATGATCAGTGTCACCGGCGGCATTATCGGGGTAATTTTAGGCGTCAGCTTTGCCATGGTTATTTCACGCATTGCCGAAATACCAACAGTCATCACATTTTTTTCAATTGTTATCTCTTTTGGGGTAGCTGCCACTATAGGATTAATATTTGGGATCGCTCCAGCCAGAAGAGCTGCTAACCAAGACCCGATAACTTCACTCAGACATGAATAGACTGCTGCTTTTCGTTTCCTTTACTTTATGTATTTACTTCCGTTCCTCAGCCCAGACGGGGAATAGCTTTACCCTTTTTGAGGTGATAGAGATGGCCAAGAACCAATCGCCCTTTTCTTTGCAGGCGGAGACGAGAAAAGAAAACCGGTACTGGCAATACAAAACCTATCAGTCTGATTATAATCCGCAGCTATCACTGCGAGGCGTTTTGCCGGACTACAATAGCCGTGTTATAGCCCGTGACCAGGATGATGGATCTACAGATTTTATTGCTGTTTCTAATAGTAACTCAACACTCACCCTATCACTAAGGCAGGCCATAGGAATCACGGGGGGCGAGGTATTTGTTAGTTCGGAACTGCGACGGTTCGATAATTTTAAAACAGATTACGCCATTTACAGTGGTGATCCGGCATTTATTGGCTTCAACCAACCCATTTTCGGCTTTAATAGATTCAAATGGGCAAGAAAAATCGAGCCATTACGATATGAGGAGTCAAAGCGTGATTATGTGGAAGCTATGGAAAACATTTCATTAAATGCCACCCAATTGTTTTTCGACCTGCTCTTAGCGCAGATTAATCTACAAATAGCGGCGAAAAACCTTGCCAATAACGATACGATCTTAACCATTGCGAAAGGTAGGTATAACCTTGGCAAAATAGCTGAAAACGACCTGCTACAACTGGAATTAAATACTTTAACTTCCCGGATGGAGGTATCGCAGGCTAAGCTCGACCTGGAGACTTTCAGCCTTCAGTTGAAGACTTACATTGGCTATAGTGCCGACAAAAATATAGCGTTGGTGGTGCCCGATGAAATTCCGGTGTTTTTAATAGAGGAAGAACTTGCCATTGCGCAGGCGAGGAAGAATCGACAGGATGCCATATCATTTCAAAGGCAGGTGCTGGAGGCGCAGCGGGAAGTTGCCCAGGCCAGAGGAGACAATGGGTTTAATATGAACGTATTTGCTACCTTTGGCCTAACCAACAGGGGCGATCAGATACCCGATATCTATAGTAACCCGCAAAATCAGCAGTCTGTAAGGGTTGGCTTCGATATTCCAATTGTGGATTGGGGCAGGCAAAAATCAGTAAGGAAAACCGCCGAAGCCAATCAAAAGCTGGTGGAGTACGTGGTGGCCCAGGACCAGGTAAGCTTTAACCAGGAAATTATTACGCAGATCAAGCAATTTAATATGTTGCGAGAGCAACTGAAGATCACTGAAAAAGCTGACCAGATCTCACAAAGCCGGTATGATATTTCCCAAAACCGGTACCTTATTGGCCGTATTAGTATTACAGATCTCAACCTTGCACTGCGTGATAAAGATCTTGCAAAACGGTCATATCTTTCGTCACTTCGAAACTTTTGGACTGCTTATTACAATTTAAGAAAGTTGACTTTATACGACTTCGATTCCGGAACGATATTATATAGTGGCGAATAGCGCAGGATAGACTGGCTGCGGGCGTCATCAGTGGCTTTACTATGGTGCGTTATAGCGCGGGAACGTTGCACGAACTCTTGTAACATTTCGGCCAGCTTAGCAGTATAAGATTTCATGGTCGCACTTATTTTATCCGTTTTTTTATGCATTGCCGAAGTATCACCCGATGCTATTGTAGGTATGTACTGGAGCCCTGAAAAGGAAGGTAAAATTCAAATCTATAAAAGAGGCGGCAGGTACTACGGTAAAATTGCCTTGGGTTCTGAGGCTCAAAAAGACATTAAAAACCCTGATCCCAAGCTTCGGGACCGCGACGTAATAGGCATGGAATTTCTCAAAGATTTTACCTTCGATGGTGCTGATAAGTGGGAGGATGGTACAGTCTACGATCCGAAATCTGGCAAAACCTATGATTGTAGTATCAGCCTGGATGACCAGGGGAACCTAAAACTCCGCGGTTACGTCGGGATATCGTTATTTGGCCGAACAGAGGTGTTTATAAGAATTAAGGAATAATCATCACGCACCTGTATAATTGAATGGAGAAATAGCAGATAATTCACCCTTGATCTCCTTACTTAAGTTCAGGTTTTCTATAAATTCCCTGATCGTTGTTTCTGTGATTTGCGTGTTCTTCCGCGTAAGTTGTTTTAGTGCTTCGTATGGCTGCGGGTAGCCCTCTCGCCGAAGTATCGTCTGTATTCCCTCTGCTACCACAGCCCAGTTGCTCTCCAGGTCTGCATGTATGGCGGCTTCATTCAGTTCAAGTTTTTGAATTCCTTTTACCAATGACTTTAGTGCAATAAGGGTATGTGCTATGGGTACGCCTATATTCCTAAGCACCGTTGAATCAGTAAGATCTCTTTGAAGCCTGGAAACGGGTAATTTTGCCGAAAGATGCTCAAAGATGGCATTGGCATAGCCCAGGTTGCCTTCGGCATTTTCAAAATCAATGGGATTTACCTTATGGGGCATTGCTGAGGAGCCTACTTCGCCTTCTTTTATCCTTTGCTTAAAATAATTCATGGCCACATATTGCCAAATGTCCCTGCTAAAGTCCATCAATATCGTGTTAATTCTTTTCATGGCATCACAAAGTGCGGCAAGTTGATCATAATGCTCAATTTGTGTAGTGGGATGGCTTCTGGTAAGCCCCAGCTTGCCCTCCAGAAACGTTTTACCAAATCGGTGCCAATCTTCTGCCGGGTATGCAACATGGTGAGCGTTGAAATTTCCTGTTGCTCCTCCAAATTTGGCTGCATAGGGGATCAGCCTGATTGCTTCTATTTGCTTTGCTATTCTTTCGTGAAATACAGCGATTTCTTTTCCCAGCCGGGTAGGAGAGGCTGGTTGCCCGTGGGTTTTTGCGAGCATGGGAATGGCCTTCCATGAAGTAGCATATTTATCTATCAAAGCATTTAACGCTGCCAATAAGGGCAGGTAAGTCGCCTCAATTCCCTCTTTTAAGGAAAGAGGAATAGCCGTGTTGTTGATATCCTGCGAGGTTAACCCAAAGTGGATGAATTCCTTAAAGGGCTGTAGTTGTAATTCATCAAACTTCTCTTTCAGAAAATACTCGACAGCCTTCACATCGTGGTTGGTAGTTTTTTCAATCCCTTTGATTGTTTCAGCATCGCTCTCAGTGAAGCACGTATAAATAGTCCTTAGCTGCTCAAAAACTGTGTGCTCCACGGACTTCAATTGGGGAAGTGGTAGTTCACACAAAGCGATAAAATATTCTACTTCTACCAATACCCTATATCTAATCAGACCGAATTCGGAAAAGTATTGTGCTATATTTTCGGTTTGATCTCTATACCTTCCATCTACCGGCGAAATGGCCGTCAATTTGCTTAATCTCATGCATTTTTATTTGAAATGTAAAAATAGCATTTTTATTTATTAAATGATGTGCAACATTAAAGGCTGTTCTTTAAAAACTCCTGCGATTTGATGGATTTCCTGAATCAAATATCTATTTTTGCCCCAGAAAAAATTGCTTGCATTTTCTTTAGACTGTAAGGATTAAAGGTATTGTGCGCGAGCTTAAGTAGGTTCAGCATACGTTTGTATAAAAATTTACAGGTTTTCATTGGTTGTGGAAAACCTTTTCTTTGATGTAAGAGTACAACGTTGCATATCAAGCGGTAAAAAAAGCTATATAGAGTTAGAAAGCATATGAATGACCATTACTATAATTTGAAAGTAAAGGAGGTAATCCGGGAAACAAGTGACGCAGCAACGATTGTGTTTGAACAACCCGCTAAGGCGCTGGAGTATAAACCCGGGCAATTTCTTACTCTTTTGCTGACGATAGACGGTGAGAAAGTGAGACGGTCTTATTCTTTATGTACCTGCCCGCTGGTAGATTCAAATCCGGCTGTGACTGTAAAGACCGTAGCAGGGGGTAAGGTGTCTGGCTATTTGGTGAATCAAACCAAGCCCGGAGATATCATCGAGGTGATGGAGCCGAAAGGAACTTTTACTACAGAGTTGAGGGACGAAAACAAGCGTCATATATTGTTGTTTGCCGGAGGCAGTGGTATTACTCCCATGATGGCCATAACTAAATTTATTTTGTATGGAGAGCCCAACAGCATCATATCGCTTATCTATGCCAACAGAAATGAAAATACCATCATTTTCAAGGACAAAATTGAAGCATTACAGCAGGAATTTCCTGGCAGGTTCAATGTCGTGCATGTATTGGATAACGTGCCCATCAACTGGCAGGGACCTTCAGGGCTCCTCAATCCCGGGACGCTACAACAAATATTAGCAGAGCTGCCTGACTGGGGGGCTGCCCATACACAATATCTCATGTGTGGTCCTGAAGGGATGATGAACAATGTAGAAGCAACCTTGACAGGTGTAGGAATAGAAAAAAAATACATTTTTAAAGAAAGTTTTGTTGCAGGAATAGTAAATAAAAAAGAAGTTACTGAAAAAGTTGAGGACTTAGAAGCAAGCATGAAAGCACACGAAGTTACTGTAATTTACGAAGGTGAAACCCATAAATTTATGGTGGAACCCGATAAGACGATATTAGAAACAGCATTAGAGTTAGATATAGATTTACCATATTCATGCCAAAGCGGGCTGTGTACCGCTTGCCGGGGAAAATGCCTGAGTGGCAAAGTAAAGCTGGATGAGGAGGAAGGGCTTTCTGAGCAAGAACTTGATGAGGGCTATGTGCTTACTTGTGTAGGGCACCCCTTGACCTCAGACGTTGTGATTGAAATCGGCTAACGGTTTCATCGATTTTTTTGTGCAATGGATTTTCAGATGGTGCTTCCGTGAGCGAAGGATCATCTGAGGTCGTTGTGTTATTCTAACCCCACGGCTGTGCTAAAGCTCCCCTGCTTGCGCATAGCAGCTTTCAAAAAATAATTTTTGAGGTTTACAGTTTTCTGGCATGATTTTTCATTAATCCTTATTACCACGTGGCAATAAAATTTTTATCATCTTAAACAGGATCGTTATGAAAAAATTAATGCTACTATCTCTATTATCACTATTGTTCTTTTCTGTAAAATCACAGGCGCAAGACATACAATTTGGCATCAAAGCAGGTGTAAACAATGCACATTGGGGCGGCAAGGCGACTGAAGGCTTCAGTGATATCGTCTCGCTCGGAAATGTTATGACAATGAAAAACAAAACAGGCTTCCATATTGGGGCTTATGCTGAAATACCAGTGACAACATGGCTTTCTATTGAACCTGCTTTATTGTATTCTACTAAAGGCCAGCGGGTCACACAGTCACTTTTAGATGGTGAGGTATGGAGCCCAAATGTTACCTTTTCTAATAATGCACATTATATCGATTTGCCTGTTCAGGCAAAAATTTATCTTAATGAAGGTTTCTATTTGACGGTGGGGCCGCAGGTATCTTATCTAGTGGATAATTCTGTCAGGGCTGAAGCTGGTATCTTCGGCTTAGATTTGCTGGATAGGAAGATCGATGTGGATGGTAGGTTTAGAGAATTTGATTTCGCTGTATCGGGTGGTGCGGGTTATAAGTTCTCCAACGGTATCAATCTTAGCGCGGCATATGATTATGGCGTCTCTTCTTTGGACAAAGGAGGTAGTTTAGATGCTTATAACAGGGTTCTGAAATTTTCTTTGGGATATACGTTTTAAGCTAAAATTACGAAATTAAAAAAGGGAGGCCTGATAAAGGACCTTCCTTTTTTAATTTACGACAAGGCCTTCATGAAATGGTGGCAGGAAGAGCAAAGCTTTTCCGTTTTCTAAATTGTCAACGGTAAATACTAGAGGATGATGGGTTTAAGCATACTCATTGCCGAGCATATGACTTTCTAAAAGGTGTGACCCAATGGCCGTACCTCTCTTTTGTTCTAATTGCTTTTATTTCTATTGGCTTGTCTACTATCCTCACCTTGAGGGTCCATGTCCTCTTCCCGGTCATCAATTTCAGGATAATCCTCATCGAGTGAGGAAGTTTCAATCACCTCAGCGTCATTGTAGCGTTTATCAATATAACTATCATCTTCGCTGTCAATGTCCTCCCTTTTTTTGCCTTTTATTATCGGTAATATTGTCCTCATTAAAAACTTCCTCAGCTTTAAACTGATCGCCACGGCTGATTTTCTTGTCTTCCTGTTGAGATTGAAGATACCTTTTGTCTTTTTCATTGAGACTTACGTCTTCCAGATCATCTTCATTTTCCAACATGGTGGCAATATCCATGATGTCCTCCATAATGAGGGGCAAGTCGTTTTTTACAAGATGCAACATCGGGTGGTTATCCAGCTCTAGTTCCTCATCGTAACGGGCGTATTGTAAGCCTTTGAGCATTTCCCAATCTATGTCGCCATATTGCTCCTTGAACTCATCTGAAAGCAACGCTGCAGCGCCACCAATCGTCGCCATTTGAGCAGAAATTGCTTCTCGTGCAGGCTCATCCTGAGAAAAGGTGTTGTAATCTGCCCCTCCCAGGTAACCCTGGATCTCACGGATTGCATCAGCAATATCGAGGAGCCTTATTTTATCTTCTGTTTTACTATTCATAATTTTAAACAATAAGTTAAAAACTTGACGCAATCTGCATATAGCGTTTATTGCCTGATATATATGATACCATATTGGCAGCAAAAATGTTTATCTGGTACCTGTTAATCGATCGAATCTCTGTAAATATTAAAGCAAAATTTCAAATCAATTTTAGCTTGAAATGAT
Source organism: Marivirga sp. ANT-B6 (assembly GCA_001683905.1). Lineage (GTDB taxonomy): Bacteria > Bacteroidota > Bacteroidia > Cytophagales > Cyclobacteriaceae > ANT-B6. The sequence continues at coordinate 7,002 of LXQK01000122.1, read as the reverse complement.
TATAATAGCATGTAAACTTTTTATTTTTAAAAAATAAGCACAATTTTGAAACTTAGATATGATAGTTATGAAAAGTAAGATAATAGCGTTGCTAATGTTAGCTACCGTTGCTATGTTCTCATGTACAAAGTACAACAATCCTCCGGAAGACGTTCAGCGAGTGGCACCAGCAGGACAAGCTGAAAGGGCTGGCAATGCAGAATCCGATGCCTATATTCTTGATTCATCAGGAAACCCCGTAAGTAGCCAGAAAATCAAAGGGAGCTAATTTTTTTCGTTTCTTTTGTGTGTTCAAGCTTTTGCTCAGCTGCATTCTTCCATTTTTCACCCAGTGCAGATAGAAGTCAAAAATCCAGACCTATAGGTCCGGATTACCTTTAAAAAATGTTTCATGTATTCCTCTTCCTGCGATCAATATCGAGATCTCAGCCATGCCTACCATCTCTTCGTAGTAGAATGAAATACAGTCGCTAAAGGTGATGTCGATATCAAAAAAAACAGGTGCCACAAGGAAGTTCCCTGGGAGGGTTGATGTCGGCAAAAGCACTAGATGTTTTCTTTAGAAAATTTTGTATGGGCTATATAATATGCTTAAACTTCCGCCTTTAGTAAATACTTTCTTAAAAATGAAGTATTTAATTTTTCTATATTTTTATCCATAGTAATGGAAAATAAGATAAAATAAGTAAAAAAAGCTTACAAATGGTATGCTATTTCATTAAAAAAAATATTAAAATGAGCAGTTTATTATACTGAAAATCATCTAATAAGTTTAGCTCAATCGAGGAAAATGAGGATAAGACTATAGAGAAAAGAAAATATACTTACTGATCCAGGTACTGTTGACATAAGAAGATGGGATGCAATTAGATCTCTGTTGGGATGGTTTGTACCAATTTCATCAAAACCTTTTCTTCACAGGTGAGGCCAGTTTGGATAGCGGGGTCTTCAATTTCATCGAGTTCGTCCAGGTATTCTTTCAGGCATCCGCTTTGATAAGTAGAAATAACAGTGGGATGAATATAATATTTTTTGCATATGGTGCGCGTGTTGCCGAGCTTTTCGGAGACCAGGTCGATGGCCTTCACAATATTTTTTTTTGCCTCTGATGCTGAGGAGTGTTCGCCAATTTCACGAAAAGCCTGTAAAGCCTGCAAAGTTCCTCCCCAAGTCCGAAAGTCTTTTGCCGTAAAGTCACAGCCTGTAATTTCCTGCAGGTAGTGGTTAACGCTGCCCGAGTCGATGCTCTGGCGATTCCCTTCCTCATCATAATACTGAAAAAGATCATATCCAGGTATGTCGCGGCATTTTTTCACCAACTGTGCCAGTTTTTTGTTTTTTAGTTCTATTTCGTGTTTGATTCCTTTTTTTCCCTTAAACTGAAAGACCAGCTTGCTGCCGTTTACTTTTACATGCTTGTCTCTCATCGTCGACAAGCCGTAGGATCCATACAACTTCTCGTATGAAGCACTTCCTATCCTGATAAAGGTCCTTTCCATCAAACTGATGATCAGCGCATGTACTTTCTCCTCACAAAGCTTTGGCCTACTTAGGTCTGCTTCTATTTTTTCCCTTATGACAGGAAGCATTTCCCCAAATTTGAGCATTCGGTAATATTTCGTCTCGTTACGGATTTTGTTCCAGCTTTCATGATAACGATATTGTTTTCTTTCCAACGTATCGTAGCCGGTAGCCTGCAAATGTCCTTCTGCTAATCTGCAGATCCATACATCTTTCCAGGCTGGTGGTAAAACCATGCTGTTGCAGCGCTTTATAATGGATTTATCTGTTATTTTTTGAGCATTTTCATCATAATAGGCATATCCCTTTCCAGCTTTTTTCCTGCTTATTCCTGGTGTTTTGTCGGATATGTATTTCAAACCAGCCGCTTTTGCCGTCTTTTTTGGATCACCGAGGATTTTTTCTAGTGCTACCTTATTCATCTACACGTCCCTATCTACCCTCTTTTTTACTTCTGTTTTTTACCATTAATAGAAGCCCTGCACCCGCCATAAGGCATATTACAGATAAAACCATTGTGCCATTATCTGTAAATGGTAGATTATCTCCCCTGTTTAGGTCTCCTCCGGTAAATGCAGTAACTAGTGTGTATATCAGTGCTATGACACCAAGTACGATAAATAATATGCCTAATATTTTCATAAAAATTTGTTTAATGGACAAAAAATATCCTTGATTGTGGATCAATAGCTTGCAAAACGCGATCTTGTAATTCCGAATCATGATTAAACTGGAGAATCCTCGTGCTGCCTATCATTACATAAAGCTTCTGCAAAAAAAATCTATTGATCGTGATATTACCCTAGAACAGAAAATTGCCTGAACGTGTTTTACTTATCTTTGATTTTTTTATGGAATAATATATGGAAGGCAATTATGTGTCATATAAATAGACTTGTAGATAAATCTGAACAAACCCGTGGCAATGAGGTTAAAAATACTGAAATTTATTCAAGCTGGCGCTATAGCTGCTTCCTTAAGATACATTTAATGATTTAATCAAGAATAACAATAATAATAACTTTACTTTTCCTTAATTTCTATGAATAAATATGATGGGCCAATCTGGCCAGGTAAGCCATATCCTTTAGGTGCAAATTTTGACTCACATGGTGTAAACTTTGCGTTGTTCAGTGAGAATGCTGATGGGGCAACACTTTGCCTTTTTCATGCCGATAATGAAGAAAAAGAATACGCACGTATAAAACTGAGGGAACAAACAGATCATGTTTGGCATGTTTATCTCCCCGGCATCAAACCGGGCCAGTTGTATGGTTATAGGGTCGAGGGTCCTCATGAACCAAAGCATGGGCATCGATTCAACGACAATAAGCTCTTGCTTGATCCCTATGCAAAAGCGATCAATGGTCGAATAAACTGGAGTGATAATATGTTTGGCTATCCTGTAGACGCAAAAGTGAAAGATGCAGATTTGATCTTTGATGAATCAGATAGTGCGCCGGGAATGAACAAGTCAGTAGTTATCAATCCGGATTTTGATTGGGAAGGTGTGCCACAACCAAACATACCTTTGCACGACTCGATCATCTACGAGCTTCATGTTAAAGGATTTACGCAACAGCATCCCGACCTGGCACCCGAACTTCGGGGAACATATAAGGGACTTGCACAACCACCTATCATAGATTATTTCAAAAAGTTAGGTATCACGGCCATAGAATTAATGCCTGTACACCACTTTATCAATGACAAGGTGTTGGTCGACAAAGGTTTATCTAACTATTGGGGATATAATTCTATTGGTTTTTTTGCCCCTCATTCCGATTACTGTTCTTCGGGCAGTGTAGGCGAGCAGGTTTGGGAGTTCAAGCGGATGGTGCAGGCCTATCACCGTGCTGGAATTGAAGTAATTCTTGACGTGGTGTATAATCATACTGCAGAAGGCAATCACAACGGCCCCACCTTGTGCTTTAAAGGAATAGATAATGAAGCATATTACAGGATGGTGCCGGGAAATGAGCGATTTTACATGGATTATACCGGTACAGGTAATAGCTTAAATATGCTTCATCCCCGCTCTTTACAGCTGGTAATGGATAGTTTGCGCTATTGGATATTGGAAATGCATGTAGATGGCTTCAGGTTTGACCTTGCGTCTACCCTTGCTCGAGGATTGATGGAGGTAGGTAAACTTTCAACATTTTTGGATACCATTCATCAGGATCCCGTGATTTCGCAGGTAAAGTTGATAGCAGAGCCCTGGGATGTGGGTGAAGGCGGTTACCAGGTGGGTAACTTCCCGGTGTTGTGGGCTGAGTGGAACGGAAAATACAGAGATAGCGTCCGCCGATTTTGGCGGGGAGACGAGAGCCAGGTTGCGGAGCTTGCGTACAGACTAAGTGGTAGCAGCGACCTTTACCAGGTGAATGGACGACGACCCTTTGCCAGTATCAATTTTGTTACAGCCCATGACGGATTTACACTGCATGATCTGGTTAGCTATAACGAAAAGCACAATAAAGATAATAAGGAAAATAACCAGGATGGCGAAAATCATAATTTGAGCTGGAATTGTGGTGTAGAGGGGCCTACTGATGACATTGAGATATTAACATTGCGAGAGAGGCAGAAAAGAAATTTGTTGGCCACATTGATTCTTAGCCAGGGGGTGCCTATGATCAGCAGCGGCGATGAGTATGGGCGAACGCAAAATGGCAATAATAATGTCTATTGTCAGGATAATGAAATCAGCTGGTTTAATTGGGATTGGTCGGATACGCAAAAAGAGCTTTTTGAATTTACAAAGCTCCTCGTTGAAATCAGGCGAAATACACCCGTTCTGCATCGGAGGAAATTTTTTCATGGTAGAAAGATACAAGGTACCGACGTTCGTGATATCAGGTGGATTTCTCCGGAGGGAAAGGATATGACCGAGGAAGAGTGGAATTCTTCTTTTGTGAGAAGTATAGGAATGGTATTAAATGGTCAGGTGATGGAGGAGTATGACCAATGGGGACGAAGAATCAAAGACGATATTCTGCTTGTGCTCATCAACAGTTATTGGGAGCCTGTCCCCTTTATGCTTCCTGGAGGTGTGGAATGGGAAATTGTTGTGGATACTTTTCATGTAGAAAACTGCGATCAGGGCCATCTGGCTAAAGATTCGCTGGTTTTACAACCACGCTGCCTGATGTTGCTACGACAAATCAACAAAGTAAGCGAAGATCGTAATTTTTGATGAGAAGTAGCAAAAATGTTAATGATTTACGCCACAAGCTTAAACAAAGAAAGCTAAAAATTCGTTATACCATTAATTAATTAACTAAATTTTTTTAGGTTATTAAACCCATCTATTTTGCTTTCAAACTCAATTGCCGACGTAAACGGATCTGATTTGGCTAATGATACCGCATTACGCTTACTAGATGACTATCAGCGTGTAAGGCAGCAAACGCTGGCGCTATGCAGGCCTCTGCAAACCGAAGATTATGTGGTACAGCCGATTGCCGATGTGAGTCCACCGAAGTGGCACTTAGGACATACCGCTTGGTTTTTCGAACAGTTTATTCTCTGTGCGTACGCGAACGATTACATTCCCTGTAATAAAAATTACAACTATATTTTCAATAGTTATTATGAAAGCGTTGGGGAGCGGGTTTTCCGAAGCAATCGTGGAAATATCAGCCGCCCCACTGTAGAAGAGGTATTTGCTTACCGAAAGCATGTAGACGACGCCATGAGCGACTTTTTAACGCATCATACGCCGAATTCCAAGGTGGTGGATATTATTGCACTGGGTCTTCAGCACGAGCAGCAGCACCAGGAGCTGTTATTGATGGATATCAAATATATCCTGGGGCACAATCCATTATTTCCTGCATATCAATCTTTCGAAAAAGCATCAAACCCATCTGGCAGTACTTCAAATGCTAATAATATTAACATAGCGGAAGGTGTGTATGACGTTGGATACGATGGTGAAGGTTTTAGGTTTGATAATGAAGAAGGCCACCACAAGGTGTTCCTCCACGCGTTTGAGATCCAGGATAGATTAATAACAAACGGAGAATTTTTGGAATTTATGCAAGCGGGAGGTTATACTGACTTCCGTTATTGGTTATCAGACGGATGGGAGTGGGTAAAGACCAATAAGGTAGACGCACCATTATATTGGATTCAACAGGAGGGGCAATGGTTCGAATACGCTTTGCGTGGCCTCCACGAATTGGATTTACATGCTCCTGTGTCACATATTAGCTATTTTGAAGCTGATGCATTTGCCAGTTGGAAAGAAATGCGGTTGCCTTCGGAATTTGAGTGGGAGGTTGCCTGTGGTATTACGCAAGCTAAGATACCTCAGGAAGCAAACTTTTTGGAGACAGGGCATTTTACGCCTACATCGCCTGCGAAACAAAATAACCAGATGTACGGAGATCTATGGGAGTGGACATCGAGTGCATATCTTCCTTATCCATATTTTAAAAAAGAGGAAGGTGCCTTGGGAGAATATAACGGTAAGTTTATGGTGAACCAGATGGTGCTTCGGGGTGGTTCCTTTGCCACGTCACGAATTCATATCCGCCCCACCTATAGAAATTTCTTTCAACCTCATTTACGATGGCAATTTAGCGGCCTTCGCCTCGCAAAACATATATGAACTCGAATAATTTGACGATTATCAATCGGTCATTTGCACAGGATGTGTTAAAAGGTTTATCGGCAAACCCAAAGGTCTTATATTCCCGATATTTTTATAACGAAAAAGGTGATCAGCTTTTTCAGGAAATCATGAAGCTGGACGAATATTATTTGACACGTACAGAATATGCGATATTTTCAGAACAAAAAGCTTTTTTGCTTGATCTTTTCACACGAGATAACTCGGGCTTCGACCTGATAGAGTTTGGTGCCGGAGACGGCTATAAGACCAAGGTGCTGCTGTCTTACTTCCAGGAAAATCAAGCTAGTTTCAGGTATTTGCCCATCGATATCTCCGCCAATGTACTGGACGAACTCGTTGATGACTTAAAGGAAACTATTCCGGAACTGGAGGTAGATGGTATTCAGGGCGAATACTTTAAAAGTTTAAGCCGTTTGTCAGACACATCCGAAGCAAAAAAAGTGATTTTGTTTTTGGGTTCCAATATAGGGAACTTCAAAAGGGAAGAAGCCATTCTTTTTTTATCTAAAATCGGCGCCAATCTCTCCCCGGATGATATTCTATTGATAGGTTTTGATCTTAAGAAGGACCCTGCTGTTATATTAGATGCTTATAATGACAAAAAAGGTGTAACCAGGGCATTTAATTTAAACCTGTTGCAAAGGATAAACGACGAACTCGGAGGCAATTTTCGTTTGGATAAATTCAGGCATTATCCTGTGTACGACCCTATGACTGGTGAAACAAGGAGCTATCTTGTGAGCATTGAAGAACAGGTCGTGTGTATAGGTGGATTAGAGAAGGAGTTTTTATTTAAGGCTTGGGAGCCTATATTTATGGAGATTTCAAAAAAATATGAC
>LXQK01000121.1:12860-42550 GCA_001683905.1 Marivirga sp. ANT-B6 | reverse complement strand
TAAATATAAAATGTTTGAAGATTAGCGTTACAAGTTTTGCATCTTAATATTGTAATAATTAAATTTGAAATTAGGCGTAAAAATAAATTCACTAAAACTTAGCTCTCGCAATATGATATAAACCTCTACGTTAACTTAAAGTAAATATAGATGAAGAAGTATTCTATCAGTGATAGCCAATTAATATCGCTATATAAGAATGGGAACGAAGGGGCATTCGAGCAATTAATTTCTAGACACAAATCGAAAATATATACAACAGTATATCTTATTGTCAAAGATAATTATATTGCTGAAGACTTACTTCAGGAGACGTTTATTAAAGTAATAAATACCATCAAAGGTGGTAGGTATAACGAGGAGGGGAAATTTCTTCCCTGGATATTGAGAATTGCTCACAATATGGCAATAGACCATTTCAGGAAGGAGAAAAGATATCCAACAATCATCATGGAGGATGGGAACAGTGTATTTAATACTTTGCGTTTTTCTGAAGAATCAGTTGAATCATTACAGATACAAAAAGACACGCATGCGCGACTGAAAACGCTTATACAAGAGCTACCAGAAGCCCAGCGGGAAGTCTTAATAATGAGGCATTATATGGAAATGAGTTTCCAGGAAATTGCAGATTCTACAGGAGTAAGCATTAATACAGCCTTGGGAAGAATGCGATATGCACTCATTAATTTGAGGAAAAAAATGCTAAACAGCAATATAGCCTATGATCAAAACATTTACCCAGGATGATGTAATTAAATACATTTACAAAGAGACCTCAAAAGAGGTCGCCCAGGAAATAGAAAATGCATTTCTTTGTGATGCCGAGTTAAGGGAGTTTTATAAGCAGATGTCTGCTTTAATACATCAAATGGACGGATTATACAAATCTCCGCCCGATCGTGTTACGAAAAATATTATGGCGTACTCTAAATCCTTTGACTTACATTCGGTATAGCGTGTAATTTGAAGGGATGCTAAGGAAAGAGCGATATAAGGCATTTGTAAAATATTTTTCTGAAAACAGTCCCGAAGCTGCGACGGAGCTTCATTATGAAGATCCGTTTCAACTGCTTGTTGCTGTCGTATTAAGTGCGCAATGCACTGATAAGCGAATCAATTTGGTTACGCCTGCATTATTTGCAGCTTTCCCAACGCCTGCTCATCTTGCCTCGACGACCTTTGACGAACTATTTCCTTATATCAGAAGCGTCTCTTATCCTAACAATAAGACCCGGCATCTTCTGGGACTTGGTAAGATGTTGGTAGAAAGTTTTGGGGAAAATATACCAAATAATATTACTGATCTTCAGAAATTACCTGGTGTAGGCAGAAAGACCGCCAACGTTATTGCCTCCGTCGTATTCAATCAGGCCGCTATGGCCGTGGACACGCATGTATTTAGAGTTTCCAAAAGGTTGGGCTTAGTGAACTTAAAGGCCAAAACACCGCTGGAAGTTGAAAATCAACTGATGCGCCATGTGCCTAAGCAATATGTTTCTGTTGCGCATCACTGGTTAATCTTGCACGGGCGGTATACATGCCTTGCCCGTTCTCCCAAATGTGAAATATGCCCCCTTACTCACTTCTGCAGATATTATGAAAAATATCATCAGCAAATAATATAAGTTATATGTGTGGCATCAACCTAATCCTCGATAAAACCTGCCTGCTGGGTGAGGATATAATTGGGCGGATGAATGCATCTACAGCACATCGCGGTCCTGACGCGGTGCAGACCAGGGTGATTCGGGAGAAAGATTTTCAGGTTTTTCTCGGTGTCAACAGGCTTCAGGTAATCGACCTTCACCAGCGAGCCGATCAACCTTTTTCAGATGAACACCAAGACCAACTCCTGGCTTATAATGGAGAAATCTATAATGCTTTTGAAATTCGAAATCAGCTAATCGACGATGCCTTTCAATTTTACACACGCTCCGACACTGAGGTACTTCTGCATGCGATAGGTAAATACGATGAAGCATGTCTCCCTTTGCTGGAAGGCATGTTTGCTTTTGTGCATTATGACAGGCCGCGGAAGAAGTTGCTCCTTGCCCGTGACCGCCATGGCATGAAACCGTTATATTATTATGAAGATGACCAATATTTTATTGCTTCATCCGAAATAAAAGGATTATTGGCTACCGGCCTTATTAAAAAAGAGCTCGATGAGCAGCAAGTACAACATTACCTTCGCTTTAAATTTGCACAAAAGCCTGCCACGTTTTTTAAAAATATTTTTGAATTAGCCGAAGGCAGCTACATTGCCATGACGCCCGACAGTCCCTGGGAGGTACGAGGATATCTGCCAGAGCCTCTCCCAGCCTTTCCTCAGGCTGATGAAAATGCCACTTCAGTAATCGATACGACCGAGCGCTTACTTACCGATGCTTTGCTAAAACATGTCGTCGCAGATGTTCCGATGGGGCTATTTTTAAGTGGCGGGGTTGATTCTACCTTGCTTTTGGCGCTTTTACAAAAGGAAGGCATTTCCCCTCTATCCTGCTTTTCGATTGTAAATCTAGAAAAGGATGCAGCTTTCGGAACAGATGATTACCGGTTCGCCAGCAAGGCGGCTCAACAATACGGCGCCTACCACGACCAGCTGGAGGTGAGTGCCACCGATTTAGGCGAATTCAATTCTTTTATTGCGAGTACCAACCAGCCGATAGGCGATAGTGGTGCATTTATGACCCATCTGCTTTCCATGCATACGGCGAAGAAGGTTAAAGTAGTACTCTCAGGGGCCGGAGCAGATGAGATCTTTGCGGGCTACAACCGCCACCTTGCTTTCGCAAAATACCTGAAGCATAAAAAGTTACTTACAACCTTCTTACCATTAATAAAGGTCATGGCACCGCTACTACCCACAGGAGGACCCAATCCGTGGAGAAAAAAGGCACAGCTTTACGACAAACTGATAGCCAATATTTCCGAAGATCCTCTTCAGACATTCAAAAATTTTGGCAGCTTAAGAACTCTCTCTGGAGACGAGGAAGTGTATAGTAAGGTCCCCAAGCAAGATTCTTCGCACCTTATGCAACAGGCACTTTATTTTGACCGGACCAACTACTTGATCAGCGATGTGCTGGCACTAAGCGATGGGTATACTATGCGGCATAGCCTGGAGATGCGTATGCCATACCTGGATAATGATTTGGTGGCGTATGCTGACGCGCTAGGTCCGACAGCAAAATTAAAAAAAGGTAGTAAATGGATTCTTCGGCATATATTGCAGCGAAATGGTGGTAAATTATACACTTCACGCAAAAAAGAAGGCTTCGGACTTCCCTTCGGAAAATGGGTACAAGAGGGGAAAGCTGGCGAAATTATTAAAATTTTTGATGATGAGAATATAATCCTATATAACTTTGTTTTGAAAAGTAGGGTTGATCAAATGCTGAAAGAACATCTTCAACAGAAAAAAGACTTTACCCTTGAACTGTGGTCTTTGGTGGTGCTGGCCCATTGGTTGCAAAAAGAGTTTTCAACTCAGTAGCAATTTATACTGTTTAAACAATCCATATCATTGAAAGGAAAAATCTTATATATCCATCAATACTTTAAAACCCCTTCCGAAGGTGGCGCTATTAGATCCTATTATCTTGCCAAGGGCTTTGTTGACGATGGATATGTAGTTGAATTGATTACCGCACATGATAAGGCTACATATGACACAAAGTTTGTTGATGGCATAAAAATACATTACCTCCCCGTTGCGTATGATAACTCCTTTGGTTTCTTACGTAGAATATTTGCTTTCCTCCGATTTGCGCATCAAACGTATCAATTGGCAAAAGGGATTCCTGATATCAGGAAATGCTATATTACATCGACACCACTCACCGTAGGGCTGATTGCATTGGCTCTGAAAAAATGGCATCGGATTCCCTATATTTTTGAGGTACGGGATTTATGGCCTGAGGCACCAATCCAGATGGGGGTAATCAACAATTATTTCTCACAGCTCCTCTTAAAGAAGTTAGAAAAAAAAATATATCGGGAGGCGGACAAGGTCGTCGCATTATCACCTGGTATTGCAGCGCACATCGACAAGTTGGTACCACTAAAGAAGAGTATCATGATCCCCAATATGTCGGATTGTTCCTTATTTCTACCATCAACGAAGCAACCCGCCAATGAGGTAAAGTTTCAGGTTGAGGGTAAGTTTGTGATTGGTTATTTGGGTGCCATTGGAAAGGTAAATCACCTGGAATTTTTCATTGAAGCAGCAGAAGCTTGTGCTGCTGCTGCTTTAGATGTGGCATTTCTCATTGTAGGTAAAGGAGCTGCACTTTCCACCATTCAAAAACTGGTTCAGGCGAAAAAGCTCAAAAATGTTTCTTTCTTGAGCTTCAGAAATAAGCATGCCCTAAAAGAAGTATTAAATATTACTGATGCCGTATACATTTCTTTTGCCGATAAATCCGTTCTTGAAACCAATAGCCCCAACAAATTCTTTGATGGCCTGGCAGCAGGAAAATTGATTATCACCAACACGGAAGGCTGGATCCGAAATTTATGTGAGGACAACATCTGTGGTATCTACACTGATCCTCAGCAAAGCAAGCGTTTTCCACAGCACCTATTGCCCTTTTTACAGGACAAAAAGCTACTGGAAAAATATCAGCAAAATGCTCGAAGGCTTGCAGAAACCACTTTTAATAAAGATATATTAATTGGTAAATTGTTGGGAGAATTAGATGACCAGGAAAAATTTTCGCCTGACCACCACAAAATTTTAAGGTCACATCACAAGCTTCCGACAAAAGTTAAAACCGCCAGGGCTAAGCTTAAAAAAAAGCTACACCCCTGAAGTGTTAACGGGCAAAAATTCAAGCGCTATTATGCTTATTGATCTGTAGGTTTGTATTTGGATCGGGTAAATATCTTCTGCACATCCGTATCCTGCATAAGTTGTGGCATCGTTACTTCTGGGTTTTCTTTCATATAGCTCCTTACGATCTGCAATCCCAGCCATACGCCTATCCTGCCGGGCGCCTTATTGCTTATCTCCGGCGTTTTAGGACGTTCTTCCAGGTATTTGGTTTTGATGAACGGACTGGTTTCATATAGCAGTTCATTTTCTATAAAATGTGACCAAACAGTTCCAGCGTTAAAATAGGCCCCTTCTACCTCCTCGGCAGTGTAACCAATGATGAGGCTATCCGCAGCGCACGGCAGCATTTTCTCGACAAAATAATAGGCCTTGCCGTAATAGATCATGTCTGTCAGCATTGAATTTTGCTGAAGATTCGTCACATTATATTGCTTGGAAAGAAGAAGAAGTGTAGACGGAATCAGGTAGTCTTTGTTGTACCTACGCAGCATGTATTGCGGCAGATCGGGCTTAAATCTTGCTTCGTCTCCCAGAAAATAATCGAGACCAATGATGATAAGACTATCCGAAACATATAAATCGCTGCTTAGACCTGTAATTGCTGTTTGTATCTTCGGTGCTTCAAAGGAATTAAAATGGTACTTGACATTTTTAAATGCCTCTTCAAAGGCTTGCTCTACATCTTCAAAGTCGCCGTATTCCTTTACTGTTTGCTGATAAAGGGTATCAATATGTGGATCAGACACCAGCTTAAGGAGTTGCGATGCCAGCAATGAATCGTGAGGATATGCTGAAGCACCCAAAAACGCATTAGCGAAGCCGCTGTTTGTGTTCAAAAAAGTTAAAACTTCATTTTTATCTTGCAACTTAAACATTTCCTGCTCTAATCTTTTTACATTTAGGGCAATATCTATCTGGGAAACGTCTGGTACCTTTCTACAGTCGTTGGAACTGCATGAAAACAAGAAAAATAACCCAAGGATAGCAATTGTTGATTTGATCATTTTTTAAAACAAAACGTTTAATATAATGCGTAAATATTATTTTACTTTAGTCATATGCTTTATAGGTTTATCCGCTGTTGCTCAGAACAGAGTAGGGCTTAAATTTTCACCAAACCTTTCATTTAACCGAGTTTCTTCTGATTCTGACGTAAACAGCTATTCTACCAACGGCGTAGGCGCCCGATTTATTTTTGGACCTACTTTCGACTACTTCCTGGCTGAAAACTATTATATAGGGACAGGAATTTTTTATGCACCTAAAAGAGTAGGCGTTCAAGCCAATAATGTTGAACGCTCTTATAACCTGCAATATATACAGATCCCTGCAACGTTAAAACTCTATACCAATGAATTATCGCTTGATACCAGGTTGTACTTTCAACTAGGGGGAATTCTTGAGTTTAAAATCAATGAAAAAGCGAACGATGAGGGGCCGCAAATCGTCAATAGCTTTACGCCGATAGATTTTGCTACCACATTGGGTATGGGCATTGAATATCATTTAGGCATTAATACTACCTTCTACGGGGGCCTGAGCTATAATCGCGGCCTTATAAATGTGGTGAGCAAACGTGGTGATCTTTATGACAAATTTAACATCAAGAATGACCTGTTAAATCTGGATATTGGTATCAGGTTTTAATTCTTACCAGACTAAACAAAATTGCGGTGCATTATGGTGAAGCAAATTAAAACGGTTTTCCGTGTGATTGCTTTACCATTATATTGGCAACAAAGGAGGCGTTTCTTGCCAACCCAACCAGAAAAGAAGAAGCGAGTTTATTGCCAAATAACTTCTGCGTGTTCCGTCCATACCACAGCCTCCACGCAAACTCGTCTCTCCAGGCATGTGTATATTCTTTCTCCAGCATCTGCCTATCAAAACTGCCTTTTTTATAATGCTTGCAAATCAACGCTGATAGCATTTTTGCCGAACGTATAGCCATGGCCATGCCATTGCCACACAAGGGGCTTATAAGTCCGGCCGTATCGCCTGACATTAGGATATGGTGATGCACAACAGATTTAGAGGCAAAGGAAACTTCATTGATCACCTCCGGCTTTTCGAAAACAAAGGTTGCCTGAGAGAATATTTCTTTAAGAAAGGGGTTTTTGTAAAGTACCTGCCGCTCCATTTCTTCAATGCTTCCATGGGCTCTAAGACTATGTTTATTGCCCAAATAGCATATATTGGTGAGGCCATTTTCAATAGCACCAATGCCACAATAGCCACCTTCAAAATTATGCAGTGCCACCAGATTCCTTGGAAAATCGGCTTTAACATGATACTTAACCCCTATAAAAGGTGTTCTTTTGCTGATAAAATCCCGATCTAGATTTTTATCTAATCTCGACCTTTTACCGTAAGCGCCAATGACAATGCGGGCCATCAATTCATCGCCCTTGCGCAGCGATACGCGGAATGCATTTTCTTCGAAGCATACATCTTCCACCTGTGTATTGAGCAGAAACGACGTGCCACTCGCCAGGGCCTTTTTGTAAAGAAAATCATCCAGCAGGAACCGACTGATACCAAAACCACCTTGTTGTAAAGACATTTTTACACTTTTCCCCTGATTGTCACTCAGCTGAAACTGGTCGATATGTGGCGGTTCAAACGCTACAGGAAAAATATCATGTAGATTTAAAAACGGGAGCACCTCATTGGAAACATATTCACCACAAACCTTATGTGCCGGATAAGCGCCTTTCTCTATCAATAGAACCTCGAAGCCTGCCCTGGAAAGCTGGATGGCATTGATAATGCCAGCCAATCCTCCTCCAATAATAATGATATCTTTCATGGTTTTTGAGGTGCTTTTAAAATAAGTTTCATTAAGTTGAACTACCATTCATATCGGAAAGTTACCGTATAAATAAATGTATGTACAAACAATCACCAGTTGTTTAATTTAATGTTAAATATTTACAATCACTATTCCTCACACATCAACCTTCATGATAAAAAATATAATTAAAAAATTCATCTTTTCTGTTTTTCTACTTTGCATCATTACCCTGGCGTCGTGTACAAGTACGAAGAAAGCAACCTCAAATGCACCGGCCCCAGACAAAAAGGCTGAAAGTAAAACGGCTATAAAGCCATACAAGGAAGTAATTACAGACAAGGCAAGTACCGATTCGGGCCTTTTCCTTGTTCATAAGTTGGAGGAGAAGTATCTTTTTGAAATTCCGGATTCTTTGTTTAACCGACAAATGTTTATGGTAACTAGAATTGCCAAGACAGCGACCAATCTAGGTTACGGTGGCGAAAGCTTACACGAGCAGGTTTTGCGCTGGCAAAAACGAGGTAAACAGGTATACCTGCGCAGGGTATCGTTCAATAACGTGGCCAATGATTCTCTGCCAATTTATCAATCGGTAAGTAATTCCAACTTCGAGCCTATCATATTGGCTTTTGATATCAAGGCTTACGGCAAAGATTCGGCAGTAGTGATCGAGGTAAACGACCTTTTCACCAAAGATGTAAATGCTATAGGTCTGGATGCTTCCAGCAGAACGCGGTACAAAGTAACCGGCCTGGACGAAAGTCGCTCGTATATCGAAAGTGCGCGCAGTTACCCTTTGAACGTGGAGATCAGGAATGTCCTTACCTACAAAGCTACTGAAGCCCCTTCCAATTCTAATATTGGCTCCATTTCCTTAGAGTTAAGCAATTCGATGATCTTGTTACCTGAGCAGCCAATGATGGCCCGGATATTTGATCAAAGGGTTGGCTACTTTACGGTTCGCCAAACCGATTATGGCCTCGACGAGCAAAAAGCGACAGAAAGAACCTACATATCAAGATGGCGGCTGGAGCCCAAAGATATGGAAGCTTATAAGCGGGGTGAGCTGGTAGAGCCAAAAAAACAAATCGTTTACTATATCGACCCTGCGACACCGGAAAAATGGAGACCTTACCTGAAGCAAGGTGTAGAAGACTGGCAAAAAGCATTTGAAGCTGCCGGCTTTAAAAATGCCATCATTGCTAAAGATGCTCCTACCAAAGAAGAAGATCCGGATTGGAGTCCCGAAGACGCGCGTTATTCCGTCATTCGATATTTTGCCTCCGATGTCCAAAATGCTTACGGGCCATCAGTTAAAGATCCCCGATCGGGAGAAATACTGGAAAGTGATATCGGCTGGTACCACAATGTGATGAACCTGCTTCGCAATTGGTTTTTTATTCAAACTTCGGCCATCAACCCGGACGCCCGCAAAACCAAATTTGACGATGAGGTAATGGGCAGGCTGATCCGATTCGTTTCAGCACATGAAGTAGGTCATACAATAGGCTTACCCCATAATATGGGATCGAGTGCTGCCTATCCGGTAGATTCATTGCGTTCGGCCACTTTTACCAAGAAGATGGGCACGGCACCATCCATTATGGACTATGCCCGGTTCAACTATATCGCTCAACCGGAGGACAAAGGGGTAGCTTTAATGCCAGAAATAGGCATTTATGATAAGTATGCAGTAGAATGGGGTTATCGGGTGATACCCGAAGCTTCGAGCACTGAAGACGAAAAGGAAACCCTAAGTAAGTGGATCCTAGCCCATGAGGGCGATCCACTGTACAAATTTGGCCGTCAGACCGCCAATCCGATTGATCCAAGGGCACAGACGGAAGATCTCGGAGACAATGCGATGAAGGCAGGAATGTATGGCATTGCTAACCTGAAAAGAACCCTGCCTAAGCTTATAGAATGGACAGCCGAGGACATGAAAAACTACGATGACCTGGACGAAATGTATAAGCAGTTAATCGGCCAGTGGAACAGGTACCTGGGTCATGCGAGGTCTAATATTGGTGGGGTATATGAAAACTACAAAACCTATGAGCAAGAAGGTGTAGTATATGAGCCAGTACCTAAGGCTATTCAAAAAGATGCGATGAACTTCCTCAATGAACAGGCTTTCAAGACACCTAACTGGCTTATTGAAAAGGAAGTGCTGAACAGGATAGAGGCTGCTGGTGCAGTGGAGAGATTACGCAATACGCAGGAGAATATGCTCAATGGCATATTAGATCCGGGCAGACTGGCACGAATCATTGAAGCAGAAACGATGTCAGGATCTTCTGCCTATACCATTCTGGAGCTGTTTGGTGACCTTAGAAGCGGTATATGGAGTGAGTTGCGATCATCAGCCGCCACCGACACTTACCGACGCAATCTGCAGCGGGCTTATATCCAGCGACTTGAGTATCTGATGACGAAAGACCAGGCATCCGTACCTGCTGGTGCTCAGTCATTTTTAGGCTTCACGCAGGTAAATGTGGCTCAATCTGACATTAGGCCTGTTGTACGTGCCGAGCTAAAAATTTTGCAGCGGCAGATCCAAAACAGTGTCGGCGGAGTGAGAGATGCCCTTACGCGCTACCATTTGCAGGATGCACTAAGCAGAATTGACGTGATCCTCAATCCCAAAAGCTAAACCGATAGACAAGCTTAACGGCTAAAGAAGAGCCGGCATGTATCCTCCGGATAGATGCCGGCTCTTCTTTATGTTGAAGGGGTTTTAAACAAAAGCTTCTTAGATGTAGGCTCTTTTTTAGATGGAAAAGGTCTTAATACGCGTCTTTTTGCGTGAGTGATTGTAGTGGAAAGCCCGCAGCGAGGTACGAGCGAGGACTTGCAACGGAAAGCACGACCCGCAGGGGCACGCCCAAATAATGATGACATATCAAAGCAAGGCCATTAGAATGGCAGATTTCTCAGGTCTACATTTCCGCCGGTTAGGATGATGCCAATAGATTTTCCTCTGTAGGCAGCTTTTTCATTTAGCAAGGCAGCGAGCGGGACGGCGCAGGAAGGTTCTATGATAATTTTCATGCGTTCCCAAACGAGCCGCATGGCTGCTATAATCTCCTGCTCGTCGACCAGAATGATATCGTCGACATATTTTTGTATATAATGCAGCGTCCTTCCGCTTAGAGAAGCGAGCAAACCGTCGGCAAGTGATGCAGGTTGCTCATTTTTTAGCAGCTTCCCCGCTTTCCAGGACCTAAAGGCATCGTCAGCTCCACTGGGTTCGCCGGCCACCACCCTGGTTTGTGGCGATAGATAGTGCACCACCAGTGCTGTACCGCTAATAAGACCACCTCCCCCAACGGGACACATTACAACATCCAGGCCTGGCTGCTCTTCCAAAAGCTCCAGCGCGGCAGTGGCCTGACCAGCGATGACCGCATCGTTATCATAGGGATGAATGAATACAGCACCTGTGCGCGTCACAGTTTGCTCCAGGGTTTCTTCCCGGGCCGCTTGTGTGGGGGCACAAAATATAACCTCTGCACCATATCCCTGCACGGCGCTTACCTTTACTTTGGGTGCCGTTTCGGGCATTACAATATATGCTGGTATGTTGTTATTTTTTGCCGCCAGGGCAATGGCCTGCGCATGATTGCCAGAGGAATGGGTGGCTACACCATTTTTAAGTGCAGCCGCACCAAGGGATAAAATGGCATTGGTTGCGCCCCGAATTTTGAAAGCACCGATTTTTTGAAAATTTTCGCACTTAAAATAGATAGATGCATCCGCCATCTTATTGATGGTGCCGGAAGTAAGTATGGGTGTACGGTGTATATATGGCTTGATGCGGGCGTAGGCCTGCTGGATATTTTCGAGGGTAATATCAGTTGTATCCATAGAAGTCAACTTAAAGCATATATGATAAATGTGTAACCGGGGCTATTGTTCGCATTTAATAAGTTTTTCAGCTCCTTAATGCCCAAAAGCCGATATTACCAGTGTACGGGGACCTCCATGATCGCGGTGCTCGCAAAGGTAGATCCCCTGCCAGGTGCCCAGGTTCATCCGGCCATTGGTAATAGGGATAGAGACTGAACTTCCGACCAGGGAGGCTTTGATGTGTGCGGGCATGTCATCGGACCCTTCTGTCGTATGCTTATAGTAAGGCTGGTTTTCGGGCACCATATGATTGAAATGTCGTTCCAAATCATGCCTGACGGTGGGATCGGCATTTTCGTTGATGGTAAGACCCGCGGAGGTATGCTGGATAAAAACATGGAGCATGCCCTGTTTCAACGCCTTTAGTTCTGGAAAAGCATCAGCAACGAGAGGTGTAATCAGGTGAAAACCCCGGGGAACAGGGGGCAACTTAATGGTTTTTTGAAAGAATGTCATCGTAACGTTTGTTAATAGGATAAAAAAATACGTTATAACTTTAACTATACCTGCTATTCCTGGCGTTCATAAGCCCCTATATCAGGAAGGTCATCACGTTCTTTTCCATCCAGATCCAATGCGATATCGGTTAAAATACCCGCATCTTTTGCGGGAGATAAGGTGTCAAGTCGATAATTATAGGCCTCCGGCTCGACAAATTTTGGAAAGGAGATATTGGAACCATGCTGAATATTGCCTGGAAAGAAAGCCTGCCTTTGGGTACGGAGGATGTTGTTGGAGGCTGCGATTACAACTTTACTACCGGCACTACTCACCTGTATTTCTTCTGGTAAGCTCCCCCAGATAATGGTATTGGATAATTTTATCGAGAGATCGGCGATTAAAGTTGAGTTGTCCTCAAGAATCAGATTGTCGGAAAAAACTACCGAGGGCTGTTGCCTGAAGAAAATAAAATTGTAGTTTGCAAAGGTACAGTGCTCGTAAGTATAATGGCCGCCCGCTAAATTAGCCACGGTATAGCTGCCGCAGTTGTTCACCAGGGTATTATAGGCATAAAGATCTGAAGTGAAGGTAAGGATACCCGCAGTTGACATGTTCTCAATAATTGTGTTACTGACGATGACATCAGGAATAGTATCGTTGTCGGGCGTTCCCAGGCGAATACCGATGTCAGCATTACGGATTTTGGCGTAATTTACCACGTTATCTTTACTACCTTCCAAAAAATAAATGCCGTTCCATTGGCCCGGGGCATTTTTAAAAGCAGCATCGAGCCGATCATTGGTAAATAAGATGGGTTCTTCGGCAGTTCCTTGTACATTAATGCTTCCTTTAACGAAAATATAGGCGCCATTACTGAGGTATATTTTGGCGCCTTTCTGAATGGTGAGCCTACATATAGAATCCACTAAAATGGCCTTACGTATAACATAAGGTTTTTCGGAAGTCCAGGTGGTGTTGCAGGGCAATACTGCATTGTTGTAAAAAACGGCATCCTGGCCATAGGCAATAAGCTTAACGTTCTGCACATTGGCATTTGTAGTGAACACCAGTGAATCCTTCACCAGGAATGGCAGGTTCTGCTGTCCTGGATCTACGGTAACCTGTACCACGATCAGCAGGCTATCACCACCTAAAATAACCTGGTCGCTCGCCTGCACTTGCTGAACCCCATTGACAAAAATCCTGTAAGGAGAGGCATCGCCACCGGCAACAGATAAGCTGGCAATGTTGATGGCATTTTTGCTTCTATTGAAAACCTTTAGCCGCTTACTGATACTGCCTACTGTAGAAAAAACCGTGTCAAAAAGAACAGTGTCAACAGAAAAGGCTAAAAATGCATTTTGGTTTTTCGTGATTATTTCATCTTCTGGTTTGCACGATAGTGCAAACATTAGCGACGTTATACACAGACAAAAGGCAAGGTTTTTCAAAACGCGTTTTTTAGGGCAGGTCAATCCATGCTGCCATCTTTTAGCTTTTCAGCATTTTCTGCAATGCGCAGGGCTTCAATAAAATCCCCGATTTCACCGTCCATGACCACCGGTAGGTTATGCACTGAATATCCTATCCTATGATCGGTGACGCGACTCTGTGCATAATTATAGGTCCTGATTTTGTCGGACCTGTCACCACTGCCTACCATAGACCGTCTGGCGGCCCCTACTTCGTCGTTATGCCTTTTGAGCTCTATCTCATATAAACGTGAGCGAAGTACTTTTAATGCCTTCTCGAAATTTTTGATCTGCGATTTCTCATCCTGGCAGGAAACCACCAATCCACTGGGCAAGTGGGTTAGCCGGACGGCTGAGTATGTTGTGTTAACAGATTGCCCACCCGGACCTGAAGAGCAGAAGGTATCTTTCCTGATATCGTTCATGCTGACATCTACCTCTACTTCGTCCATTTCTGGCAAGACCGCCACACTTGCTGCGGAAGTATGCACCCTGCCCTGGGTTTCTGTTGCTGGCACTCTCTGCACCCTATGTACGCCAGATTCGAACTTCATCATACCGTAAACATCTTCTCCTGCTACTGTGCTGATAACCTCCTTGTAACCTCCGGATGTACCTTCCGTAAGATCCAGTACATTGAGTTTCCAACCTTGTTTTTCAGCAAATCGCTGGTACATTCTGAAAATATCGCCTGCAAAAATAGCTGCTTCGTCGCCGCCAGTACCTGCCCGTATCTCTAAAATAATATTCTTGCTGTCATTAGGATCCCGAGGAATCAACATCTTCTTTAGTTCGTCCTCAACCTGATCTTTCTGCTCCAGCAGGTCATCCAACTCCCCCTTGGCCATCTCCCTAAATTCAGGATCTTTCTCGGTATTGATGATCTTTTTTGTATTGTCTAAATTAGCAAGGATATTGCTGAAGGCATTGTATTTTTCTACTATTTTCTCCAGATCTTTGTATTCCTTATTCAATTTAGAATACTTTTTCATATCTGCCATAGCATCAGGTTGCACGATCAACTGCCCAACTTCTTCAAACCTGTCTTTTATAGCTTCTAATTTATCTATCATAAGGCGCATGTATTAAGGTGCAAAATTAACAAATGTATAAGTGATATCTTCATCTTCATGCATTAATATTACAAAACGGTTGCATTATAGCTTCCAGTTAGCGGTATCAATCCGCTTCTTTTTAACGACAAGCTGGTAATGATAAGATTTCGGGTATTTTTTATACATATTCCGTGAACTTTTTGAACAAAAATAACTCCTCAGAGGTCTATACCGGATTTTGAGTAGAATAGCGCAATGTCTTTTGCGTGTATTGTTTTAATTGAATATGAAAAGTTATTCGCATTTGCAATTCTTAGGTTTGTTTTTGTAAAACCATAGATACCCTTAAAATGGAAAAAACGGTAAGAGCGTGTTTACCTTTTGCGGGATATCGGAATTAACATTACAACTACTTATACGCACTATGAAAACTTTTACTAAGGCATTGCTATTTTCATCGCTGGTATTTTTTTCCCTTCAGGCTCAGGCACAGGATTATAAATATCATCCCTCTTACATTTATAATTTTACCAAATATATACAATGGCCTACTTCCTATCAATCCGGTGATTTTGTGATCGCGGTTTTAGGAGATTCTCCTATTATTCAGGAATTGGAGAGAATGGCTGAAAACAAATCTGTCGGTAGCCAGAAGTTTATTATCAAGAAATTTAAATCGGTTAGTGAAATCAGCAAATGTCATATGCTTTTTATCCCAGTCTCAAAAAGCAAGGAATTAAGCCAGGCACTATCGGTTCTTGCGGGTCAATCTACGTTAGTACTGACCGAGAAACCCGGGATGGCAAGCGAGGGCAGTGGTATTAACTTCGTCTTAAAAGAGGGCAAATGGAAATTTGAACTTAATAAAGAAGCAACAGACAAAAATAGCCTAAAGGTATCGAGCGAGTTAGCCCGTTTTGCGATCCTTATTTAAAATTTTTCATTCATCGTCGACCAAGATTGTAGATGTTGAAATAACGTCTACAATCTTGCATTTTTTATAACAACCAAGTTAAAGTATCCGGTATACATGAAAAAAATTAAACTCAAAATTGGAAATAAGATACTTGCCGGGTTCCTGGCTTTGATATTGATATTTGCGTTAAATGCTGTTTCCAGCATCCTTACGCTTAAGAAAAGTAACGATATCATCATTGAAATTGCGGAAGTAATAGACCCTTCTATGGCTGCCATCAATGATTTCACTTTGCTGGTAACCCGGTCGAAAATGCTAACCACGAACTGGGTTTATTTGCAAATGAATGAAGAAGATAAAGAAGCGCTTAGAGAGTTACATGCTAAAGAATATCCTCAGCTAAAAGAAGAACTTAAATCACTAACCACCCGGTGGACTGATAAAGCACAGCAACAGATAATCGATTCAATATTTTTGGATTTCGAGGCTTTGCTAAAGGTAGAAAAAGAGATCATGACCATTTTGGTATCTTTCGACGATTATGAGGATTTCTCCAAAAGGTCAGAAGCCAATATGATGATAGAAGATGATATTATGACGCGATCATCTAAAATTATTAAAGATCTTAATGCTATCAGCGTCATTAAAGAAAAGGAAACCGAAGAAGCAAAACAAAACCTATCCGCATCTTTCGATACCTTACAAAATACGACCATTACTTTAGGCCTGATTATTATCGCGCTCGGCCTAATCTGCTCATTTTTTATGGCCCGTTCTCTTACCATTCCTATCAATTATATCAAGGCCATTATCTTAAAGCTTGGTCAGGGTGAATTACCGGAAGATAGCACAAAGACGTTTAGCGGCGATGAAATTGGCGAAATGAAAGAAGCGGTAGATAAGCTTGTAAGTGGATTGAAATCTACAACAGGATTTGCTGAGAATATAGGAAAAGGCAATTATAAGGCTGAATTTGCTCCTTTAAGCGAAAACGATGTGCTGGGAAATGCTTTGCTGGAAATGAGAAACAACCTTCAAAAAGTTTCAGAAGAAGATAAGATCAGAAATTGGGTAACAGAAGGAATGGCAAAATTTGGCGAGCTGCTTAGAAAAAATAACGATAATTTAAGCAGGCTTACAGAAGAGCTAATCAGCAACTTGGTGAAATATACGGGAGCAAACCAGGGGGGCTTCTTTATCATACAGGAAAGTAATCAGGAAAAATATCTGAATCTGGCAGCATGCTATGCATGGAACAAAAAGAAATACCTGGAGCAAAAAATTTATGAAGGTGAAGGATTGACGGGCCAGGCATGGCTTGAGAAAGACACGGTTTTCTTGACAGATGTTCCTGATGATTATGTGAGCATCACTTCAGGCCTGGGCGAAGCGAACCCTTCGAGCATTCTTATTATTCCTTTGAAAGTAAATGAGGAAGTTTACGGCGTTGTAGAATTGGCCTCTTTCAACATCTTTCAGGCGCATGAAATAGATTTTGTAGAAAAAATAGCTGAGAGCATCGCCTCCACTATTTCTACGGCAAAAATCAATGAAAGGACACAAGAATTACTACAGGAGTCTACACATATGACCGAGCAGTTAAGATCGCAGGAGGAAGAAATGAGGCAGAATATGGAAGAATTACAGGCCACACAGGAAGAGATGCAGCGTGCACAAAATGACAGAGATCAAAAGGAAAACCTGATCAACCGCACCAATATGCAAATTGAACTGGATGCAAACTTTAAGATCGTTCATGTAAACCAGATCCTTTCCGATATTCTCCGCTATGAGCTAAAAGATCTTTTAGGGAAAAGTGTTGATGAAATGATGGCATCGAAGGAAGCTTTTGAAGGTACTAAAAGGGATCTAAAAGGCGGTAAGGTTTGGTCTGGCATGCTTGAAATGATGAATAAGTACAATGAAAAAGTGCTTGTAAAGATCTCTGGCGGAAAAATTGAAAGCGCGAACTATAACGATAGCCATAAATACCTTTTATTTGCTACAGAATTTTCTAATATTGAAGTGATTTAGGAAATGCTGTGTGCTTATGAAGATATTTTTAGGGTTTTCCTTTTTTTGGATGCTCATTTCGGGTTGCGGGAATGGTTCAGAAAGAATTGTTAACCGCGAGGAGGTAAAGGAAGCTATTGAAAGCCGAAAGCTGATCAGGGTAACCGAGGCGGAAATTATAAAAAGCACTTATACCGTTGGTAAAACCATTGCTACATCTGCCCACCAGGGGTTGGCAGAAAAGCTCCGGCGCATCTTGTCAAAAAGCGACACAGTTTCTGCTGCAACCCTTTGTAATCTTAAAGATATTGAAGCCTTAGATTCACTTTTGAGCGTTTACAAAGCGGCTATCAAAAGAATAAGCCCTTTAAAAGCAAACACTCAGACGCGGTATACTGAGGTGGAATTTGAACTGCTCGACGCCTACCTATACCAGACTGAAAATAAAGCAGCACTATCCAGTAACGTTCAGCTTCTGAAAAACAATAATATACTCTACACATCGCCTATATTTCTTGATGATAAGGTCTGCCTTCAATGTCATGGTCAGCCTAATGTAGATATTTCACCGAAAATCGACACAATCTTGAAGGAAACGTACCCTAATGATCACATATTTCCTTACAAGCAAGGGAGTTTATTGGGAATTTATAGTATAGAAATTCCCCGAAAAAGCGTGATCAAATCGTTCCAGGATTAGTTGCAGATAGCTCGTCATTCACGAAGTGGATGGATCAGGTCGAAATCTGCCTGAAATCTCAACGTGCCATCCCGTTTAAGGATATAACTAAGCTTTTGGTCACCTTTCTGCAATGCAATAGTCCATTCGTTGTTAGCCGCTGCGGGAATCAATGCAGCCGTATAGTCATCTGCTGAAAAAACAGCTATCCGTGGGTTATTCATTTGCCTGTCGAACCCTCCATATAGGGTAACTTCATCAGGGGTGCCATCTTCATGTCTATGGTCGTGTTTTAGTAATAATCCTTCATTCGTTTTGGTGAGTATCCAGGTCCTTGAGCGATCTTCTCCAACGGTAAAAGGAACTCTTATTTCCTGAGGATCACAGAATTCAAAGTGAATAACAAGTTTTTTCCCTGCAAAAGGATCTTGATCATCAGCCGGAAAAACTACTTTTCCTCCATAACTTTGCCCGCAATATGGCTGGAGATAAAATAAGAGATTTTCTTGTGCTGACAGGATATTGCAGCTATTTAGCATCAAAATCAAAAAAAATAGAATTTTCATATTAAAATATTAAGTTTAAACCGCGTGATCAATTCATGCGCAAGGGGCGGTTGATGAGTAACCGTCATCTTTTTTACAAAAAAATAAAACCCACAACGGGCAAATTAGTTAAGTAGCAATTACTAAATATTTTACTTTAACCTTTCTTCTATAGCCTCCTACATTGATATGTATAGCCACTTGAAAATATTTCTTTTCTTTTTGTTTCTTCTGCCCATGCTGGTTACAGCCCAAACCAGGTTAAAAATTCATGATGCTAAAGAGAATTTACCCTTAGCTGGTGCCAATGTATCTAATAAAAATACAGGAGAGATCTTAGTTACAGATGAAAACGGAGAAGTTGTATCTGCATTTTCCTTTCCATTAGAGCTCCAGGTGTCATTTGTAGGATATCAGACGAAAAACCTAATCTTAAAGAATAAGAATGAAATAAAGATCATTTACCTTGAAGTTGAAGGCAAAGTCCTTGACAATATTATCGTAAGAGGATTTGAAACGAATAGAAGCCTATTAGAAACGCCAGCAGCGATAAGTTACTTATCTTCTGCTGCCCTAGAAAGTGTTTCTGAAGTTTCCATTGTTCCCGCTATCAATACCATCCCGGGGGTGCGGATGGAAGAACGGTCGCCAGGAAGTTACCGCATTAACATTAGAGGGAGCTCATTACGAGCTCCTTTTGATGTAAGGAATATAAAAATTTACTGGAACGGCATTCCCTTTACTGAACCCGGTGGAAATACGCCCTTCAACCAGCTGGATCAGCTAAATATGGGGAGTGTGGAGGTTATTAAAGGTCCTTCAGGAAGTATATTTGGTGCAGGCATGGGTGGTGTTGTTGCTATTCGAAGCAGACAAGCCAGTTTTAACCAGCGGCAGGCAGAAGTTGGTTATACCGTGGGGTCATTCGGGCTGCGAAGGTTTACCACCTCGCTCTTGCTCGGCGGCGAAAATTCGCTTATCTCCATGCATTATGCCGATCAGCAGACCGATGGCTACCGCGACCACAGCGCCTTCAATCGAAAGACATGGGAGCTAACGGGAAGATTTTTCCCTTCCGATAAGCGTGAGATATCAGCCAGTTTATTTTATTCAGACCTTCTATATGAAATTCCTGGTGGCCTTACGCGAGCGCAGATGGAAGAAAACCCACGTCAAGCCAGGCCAGGCAACGCTTTTACACAAAGTAGCGAAGCCTCCAATGCCTCAATCGATGTCGAAACTTTTATGACTGTACTTTCACAGGATTACCGTTTCAGTGAAAGGTTTAAAAATTCAACATCTGTTTATGCCATTTTAAGCGATTTTGTAAATCCATTTATTCTCGACTATAAAAGAGAAGCACAGCAAGGTTTTGGAGGTCGTACGGTATGGGAGTACAATACTGATTTTCTTCAATTTCCAACGCAGATATCCTTCGGAGGGGAGACGCAGTCTCGCTTTGCAGCGGCCCGAAATTATGGCAATATTGGTGGAAGGGCTGATACACTCAATTTTGATGATGAACTGAGAACATCGCAGTCGATGATTTTTCTACAAACGACCTTACAGCTACCTTCAAACTTTATTTTGGACCTTGGTTTAAGCTATAATGCGCTTAATTATGATATTGTGCGGTTGGTAGATGCCACTCGTAATCAGGGTTACGATATAAAGCGGAAATTTGATCCGGTTCTTGCACCAAGACTTGCGCTACTGAAGAAGCTCAACCCAAAGCATAGTGTTTTTGGTAGCATAGGCTATGGATTTTCGCCGCCTACCTTAGAGGAGGTGCGTACCAATGAAGGGAGCATCAACCTCGATATCAACCCTGAGGAAGGCGTCAATTATGAATTGGGCATTAGAGGCTCATTAAAAGGTAATAGATTTACCTATGACCTTACTGCCTTTATTTTCCAGTTGAAGGAAACCATTGTGGAGTTTCAAAGTGAACGTGGAACAGCCTTATTTAGAAATGCCGGACAGACCGATCAAAAGGGAGTAGAAGTTGGGCTACAATATCAGCTTATTGCTGACCCCACCGCTTGGTTATCTTCGCTTCAGCTTACGACGAGTTATACCTATCACCACTTTCGGTTTAATGACTATCAACGAGGGGAAGATGATTTCTCCGGAAACAGGCTTACAGGCGTATCGCCCCACAACATAGTCGTACAGCTGAAGGCAGAAAATCCTTTTGGCTTTTATAGCAACTTGCAGTATAACTATACCGATAGCATTCCTTTAAATGATGCCAACTCGGTATTTGCCGATGCCTATCATCTCCTCATGTTTCGTTTAGGGTTGAGACGACATATTGCGGCGCGTTGGGAATTAGATATCTATGGTGGCGGTGATAATTTGTTGGATGAAAACTATAGCCTCGGAAACGACTTAAATGCTTTCGGTGGCAGGCACTTTCAACCGTCCTATGGTAGAAATTTTTTTGGGGGCATCAAATTAAGACATAACTTCTAGGCACTGGATTCCGCCCATTGAAGGAAATCATCGACCAATTGTTACGGAGTGGTGGCAGGTAAAAATTCCTTGTGGTGCCAGATGCTGAATTCCCTCCTTTTCAAAAAGATTGCCAGAAGCATCTTTTTGATCGGACAATCCATACCAAGGTTCAATACAAACAAAGCGTGAGGCTTCAGACTTCGACCAGATACCCAAAAAAGGAAAACCCTTGATTGTTACTTTTATTGCAAATGGTTTTTTGCGACTTTTTAGGGTGACAAAATCAGATCTAAGATTTTTAAATACCAACGCGTCCTTTGCGAATATCTCCTGTTTTAATGGTAAGACGGTAGTAGATTCGTACAGCAACTCCGTTTCTCCGGAAAACAAGCCTGCCTCTAGCAAATAGGTTTCCAACGTCTCTTCCTTCTCAAATTCAAGGTAATAATCTTCCCGGCTTTCCCCTGCAGACAGGGGGCAATTAAATGCAGGGTGAGCTCCAATCGAAAAAGGCATCATCACTTTGTCTTTATTTTCTACCTGATAGGTAATGCTCAAAGTTTTTTCATTGAGGGTGTAGGATACCAGTAGAACAAAATCAAAGGGGAATATTTCCCTTGTGGCATCGCTGGCGTCGAGCATAAGTATGATTTTCTGTTTATCCTTGTAAAAGCAGGAAAATACCAAATCCCGCGCAAAGCCATGTTGGCTTAGTACATAGTTTTTGCCGCTGTATGTATAGGTATTGTCTTTTAATTTTCCAACGATAGGAAACAGGATTGGTGCATGGCGGGCCCAAATGCTACTGTCCGCCTGCCAGATATATTCCAAGTCGGTTTCAGTATCTTTTAAACTGGTTAATTCCGCACCATCTGCATTAATGGTCGCTTTTAGCATTTCATTCTCCAGCTTATATTCCATAAGTTATGTTGGTTTTTCTACTATTGGTCCACAAACTGCACATAATGTTCCCACTTTTCGATAACAGCTTTGAAATCCGGTGGTAAATCGGAGTCGAATTGCAGATATTCTTTCGATTCAGGGTGGATAAAGCCAAGTGATTTGGCATGCAAAGCCTGCCGGGGTATAATCTTAAAGCAATTTTCTACGAAGGACTTATACTTAGAAAATGTAGTCCCTTTCAATATCCTGTCTCCACCATAGGTTGCGTCATTGAAAATCGGGTGCCCAAGGTACTTCATATGGGCTCTGATCTGGTGCGTCCTGCCGGTTTCCAGGTTGCACTGAATATAGGTGATATAACGTAATCGCTGGAGGATTTTGTAATGGGTGATGGCCGCACGACCCATATCTCCGTCTGGAAAGGGTGCGGTAACCCGACGGTCCTTGAGGCTTCGTCCTAGATTTACAGCAATAGTTCCCGCTTCCTCTGCCGGCTCCCCCCAAACCAGGGCATGGTAGGTTCTTTCTATGCTATGGTCGAAAAATTGCCTTGCAAGGAAAGTCATGGCTTTTTCGGTTTTCGCAATTACCAGTAAACCTGAGGTATCTTTGTCTATTCTATGCACCAGGCCCGGCCTACCTTCGTTGTTTTCCATGGTAGGAAGATTTTTAAAATGATAGGCCAGGGCATTTACCAGCGTGCCGGAGTAATTGGCATAGGCGGGGTGCACTACCATACCGGCGCGCTTATTTACTACCAGCAGGAAATCGTCTTCAAAAACAATATCCAAAAGAATGTCTTCCGGCACCACCTCCGTGTCGCGGGGAGGTTCGGGCAAAGAAACAGTGACCACATCCCCTGGACGCACTCTATAATTTGCTTTGACCGCTATTTCATTTACCTGTATATATTCATCTTTGATGGCGTCCTGAATCTTATTGCGGGTAACGTTTGGCAGGCGATCCATTAAAAATTTGTCGATGCGCAACAAGGCCTGCTTTGGGTCAGCCACAATGCGATAATGCTCAAATAGCCCTTCGTTTTCCTCTTCAGGAAACGCTTCGAAATCCTTCATATATTCTATTTGCTGTAAAGATACATTTTTTTAATTTGTGCATAACCCACCGGCTATCTAACTTTAGCACATGTTGGACAAGCCAGACCATGCTCCATTAGCTGCTATTAACGACCCCGTTTTTTTAGCCAATGACCTCAAACTTTTCCTTAAAAGAGAAGACCTGCTTCATCCTACCGTTTCAGGAAACAAATGGAGAAAGCTAAGGTACAACCTCCTTCAGGCCAAAGATGAAAATTACGACACCGTAATCAGCTTCGGAGGGGCGTTTTCAAATCATATTCATGCCTTGGCCGCCGGGGCTAAGTTATATGGATTGAACGCTGTGGGTGTCATCCGCGGAGAAAAACACATCCCCCTAAATTCGACTTTAGCATTTGCCGAAGAAAATGGCATGCAACTACATTATATCAGCAGGGAAGCCTACCGACTGAAACATACCGCCAACTTTATAGATGATTTAGCGGTAAAATACGGTCGGTGCTATGTCATCCCTGAAGGCGGCACCAACCTGTTGGCAGTTAAAGGTTGCGCTGAGATTGTGGAAGATATACCTGTCCCTTTTGATTATATCTGTACAAGCTGTGGTACCGGCGGAACCTTGGCCGGACTAATTGCCGGATGTGCCGGGAAAGGAAAACTTCTGGGTTTTTCTGCCCTTAAAGGTGGTGCATTCCTCCATAAGGAGGTCGAGGCGCTGGTAAAAGGATATTCCGGCAGAAAGTATACGAACTGGAAAATCCAAGACGACTATCACTTTGGGGGTTATGCAAAGATAAAGCCTGAACTCGTCGTTTTTATAAAAGCTTTCGCCATAAAATACGGTATTCAGCTCGATCCCATTTATACCGGCAAAATGATGTTCGGCTTGTTTGAACTTGCCAAAATGGGATATTTCGCACCAGGAACTACCATCGTAGCCCTGCATACAGGAGGTTTGCAGGGTTTGGCAGGTATAAAGGCCAGAAAGCCAGATGTCGGATTGTAAGCGCAAGCGCCCCACACACTTTTTCTATCTTCTTTTTAAGTTTAGGAACCTCGACGCCAAGCCGGCACCTTCTTCGTGTGCCAGCTCATCATCGCTGACCCTTTTTACACTTTCAATAGTATAAAATGCCTTAGGATTATAAACCTTAATACTTGGGATCAGGTGTGGTAGCTGCTCTCTTTTAACCACGGTAAAGAGCACATTCACTTTCCCCTCATTGCCTTCCGCATCTAAGCTGGAAAATCGGTAGTTTTTATTTCTGAAAAAATTGATCAACTCAAATGCCGGCGCTTTTGTGATTATTCTGACCACCACGGTTCCTAGCGCAAGCTTTTCCTCAATATACATTCCGACATACGTGCCTGTAGCAAAACCACCGGCATATGCAATATAGGAGAGCGGGTTGGAAATATTTTGTATAATCTGCCCTATGGCCACCAACCATATAAAGGATTCGAAAAAACCTAAAATTGGTGCCAGGTATTTCTTTCCACTCATCACAAACATGATGCGGACGGTGGCGATAGATACGTCGCTGATCCTTGCCATAAAAATGAGGATGGGTAAAATGACGTAATTAAATACAGGCGCTTCAATTCCCAGATGTTGAATAAAAAAATTTTCCATATCACTAATTCAATTCACAATGCAGCAACAGATTAGGAAAGAAGATTTTTAAATACTTCGCCCAGTTTGGCATAGCTGCTTACTTTAATATTAAATTTCTGTATATCCAATCCCTTTTTGTTGAATTTGGATATATATATCTCTTTGAATCCAAGCTTTTGAGCTTCGGAGATTCTGTTTTCGATTCGGTTAACTGCCCTGATCTCGCCTCCCAGACCTACTTCGGCGGCAAAACATATATGACCAGGTATCGCGACATCTTCGAAAGAGGAGACGATAGATGCGCAAACCGCCAGGTCTATAGCAGGATCTTCAACTTTCAACCCGCCGGCAATATTTAGAAATACGTCCTGCGTACCGAGTCTAATACCGCCGCGCTTTTCTAGTACGGCAAGCAACATATTCAGGCGTTTTGCATCGAAACCTGTGGAGCTTCTTTGGGGCGTACCATAGGTCGCCACACTTACCAGCGATTGTATTTCTATCAATAAGGGCCTGTTGCCTTCCAGGGTGGCACCAATAGTTACACCACTAAGGTCGCTGTCGCGTTGGGAAATAAGGATTTCTGACGGGTTAGAAACCTGCCGTAGCCCGGTGCCCTGCATCTCGTAAATGCCTAATTCAGAAGTAGATCCAAACCTGTTTTTAGTCGTCCTTAAGATTCTGTAGGCCAGATGTCGGTCGCCTTCAAATTGTAAAACCGTGTCTACCATATGTTCCAACACCTTAGGTCCGGCAAGGTTCCCTTCTTTTGTAATATGGCCAATTAAAAATACAGGCGTACCTGATTCTTTGGCGTATTTCATGATCTCCGCCGTACATTCGCGAACTTGTGAAATACTGCCCGCACTAGACTCGACATAAGAGGTATGTAGGGTTTGAATAGAATCGACAACAACCAGGTCGGGCTCCAACAGTTCAATCTGCTTGAATATATTCTGCGTGGAAGTTTCTGTCAGGATATAGCAGGAATCCGAGATACCGGGCATTCGTTCCGCACGCATTTTAATTTGCTGCTCACTTTCTTCTCCTGAAATATAGAGCACTCTATACCCCTTTAAAGTAAGCGCTATTTGTAGCATCAGGGTAGATTTCCCTATCCCCGGCTCGCCGCCGATGAGCACCATAGAACCCGGCACAATACCTCCACCCAGTACCCTGTTTAGTTCCTGGTCCTGGCAGATAATCCTTGCCTCCTGATCATACTTGATTTGAGATAGAAGTGCTGGTTTTTGAACTTTCTGAACCGTAGATTCAGTCTTCCAGCTGTGGGAGTTTTTATCTTCTTTCTGTACTACTTCTTCTACTATGGTATTCCATTGCTCGCACGAACTACATTTACCTAACCACTTTGGCGACTGCGCGCCACAATTCTGACAAAAAAAACTGGTTTTAACCTTGGCCAATATTTGCTTCTTTTAGTTGCACAAAGTTACTAAAACGAATGCTAAACCAGCGGGAATACTATAAATTCTATTGCAATATCATACCGAGGAACCGGACACGCAAGTAGAAAATTCTTTATATTTTGTCTCACAAAAGAACCTTGGGACAAAAGGAAATGAGCTACAACCTACTTTTTCTGCAGCTTTATCATTTCTTTTTTCAGATCATTCACCTGAGTGTATACGCTCTATAGCTGACAGATCGTTGGTGATAAAGCTTAAGTTAAGGCTTAAGCGTGCAATAACATACCGCATTTCCCTTACCACATAAAGAAGCGAAAAGAACGTTCGAAAGAGAAAAGGCTGCCAACACTTCTAATTGGACACTTATCAATGCGCATCTGAGAAACCGGGAATTCATGAACGCAGACGTGCAGGATGAAATCACCCGAGGAAATGATCAGACATCATTATCCTTTCCCGCTGGCGGCAGCGTTGGTCCATCGAAAGAAGAATTTTTTACTATTTTCATAAAATGCACCAGACTTCTGGAAATGCCCTTGATCCTGTTCAAGATGAAATGACATCTAAGCGCTATTGCCATTAGGCCAGCAGCGCATGGATATCCTCTTTGGTAAGGTTTTTCACAAAGCTTTCTTCCGTATTGATCAGGTTATTTGCCAATTTTAATTTATTGCGCTGCAACTGTAAAATCTTCTCCTCTACCGTGTTTTTTGAAATAAATTTATAGGTAAAAACGCTATTTTCCTGACCGATCCGGTGTGCTCTATCCACTGCCTGGGCTTCGGCGGCAGGATTCCACCACGGGTCTAATAGAAACACATAGTCGGCTTTGGTTAAATTTAAGCCCAGCCCACCCGCTTTTAGAGATATCAAAAATACCTTCAGTTTCTCCTCATTCTGAAACCGTTCTACCTGCGATTTTCGGTCTTTGGTGCTTCCGTCCAGATAAGCAAAATCTATTTCCTGCAGCCTGAGGTAGTCCGATAAGATGGAAAGGTGTTTGACAAATTGGCTGAATACCAGTATTTTATGCCCTTTACTGATTGCGCTGGTAAGCATATGGGTGACGTCCTTCATTTTTCCTGAGTCTCCAAGGTACTCCCCGTCAACCATCCTGGGGTGGTTGGCAATTTGCCTGAGTTTCATCAGCCCTTGCAAAAGCAAAAACTGCGAATTATTGACGCCGCCGGCTTCAATACTATCCAATATTTTGTTGCGATATAGCGTCTTGGTTTCGTCATATTGCTCCTCTTGTTGTGCCGTCATGGTACAATATTGTATATTTTCTACCTTTGGTGGGAGCTCTGTCGCTACCTGCGATTTTTGCCTTCGCAGGATAAACGGCTTGATAATCGCGTAAAGCTTACTGGTTTTATCCGCGTCATTCTTTTTCTCGATGGGGTTTTGAAATTCGTTTCTAAAAAATGCCTGACTCCCTAAAAGCCCCGGGTTGATAAAAGTCATCTGCGACCATAAATCCAGCGTACTATTCTCCAATGGCGTGCCGGTAAGGATAAGCCTGAACCTTGAATTTAGTTTCTTTACTGCTTTGGCAATATTTGCTGTTGGGTTTTTTATAGCCTGCGATTCATCCAGGATGATATAATTAAACATAAAGTCCCTTAATACATCTGCATCCAGGCGGGCAATTCCATAAGATGTCAGCACCAGGTCGTACTCAGCAAATATTGCGACATCTTTTTCCCGGCCGGTACTTGTGTAATTGAGAATTTTTAAATCGGGCGTAAATTTCCTTGCCTCCATCTCCCAGTTATAGATTAAGGACGTTGGCATGATCAATAATGAGGCATTGCTAATTCCTGCTTCTTTCTGAGACTGAAGCAGGGCAAGCGTCTGAACTGTCTTACCCAAACCCATATCATCGGCAAGGCAGCCACCAAACTTATACTTGTTCAGAAACTGCATCCAGTTATAGCCGGCTTTTTGATATGGTCGTAGCTCTCCCAGAAAGGCGCGTGGTAAAGGATAATCTTCTATGCGCTCAAAATGCTGCAACTTCTGGAGTTTCCTATCCATAGAAACCTTGGCTAGTTCGCCATTTTCCAGGTCCTGCACCAGCGAAAGGTGATGCTTCTTTAAAAACATTCCCTGCGACGCACCAGATCCGTCTTCGATGAAATTAAAAAGATCGGCATATTCTTTGAACCAGACCTCTGGAATAATGGCGATCTCACCATTGGGTAGTTCAATCTCATGCTGCTTTTTTTGGATAAGCTTTCTTAATTTATTGAAGGAGATTTCGTAATCCCCAAATTTGATGACAGCAAAAATATCGAACCAATCAATATTTTCCCTAACTTCGATCTGAATAGACGATTTGCCTAAAAAGTACTTCTTGCCATCTTTTTTGCTCTGACGGATTAAAAATCCTTCTTTTTCGAGCAGCATTCTATTTTCATTCAGCCAGTGAAATGCCTGCCCTTTGGGTAAAGTTATCTTCGAGTTCTTCAAATCGAGCTTCAAGTCTTTTAGCAGGTGCAGGGCGCGTTTTTCCTCCTGTATTTCCCTCTTGATCTTGTGAAAGACATACGAATCACCTTGTTTTTCGACACTCACGCTTGTAGGAACAATAAAGTCGCCCTTGAACATATTCGCGCCATATTGGTAAGAAAGCTCAAAAAGCATTTTACTTTCGTCAGCAACATTGTCAGCGCTGGTAAAGGCTCCTCCATTAGGATTTTCGAATAGTGAAAGTTCACGAACATTCGAAGCAAGCTCAGAAAAGGTAAGAATGGGCAGCGGCACGTACCTTTCGCTGCTGATGGTAAAGCCCTTAGCATATACATCAAAAGAAGCAACAAGTGGTGCTACGAACTTCTTATAATACGTTTCTTCAACTTTTTTAGGGATTACAATAAACTTCTTGTTTAAAAAAGGCAAGATTTTATTGCCATCGATATCTTTTTTAAAGCTGTATAACTTGTGATCTAAAACCATATAGGCAGGATCGTTACAAATCAGGTAGGCATTTTTATACTGAAAGTTGAGAGGCTCCCCCTGATATTTTATGGTCGGGAAGTAATGCGTATTGTCTTCATTCCTTCTAAAATGGAACAATACCGTAGCCTTTTCAGGTAATATCTCGATTTTTTTCCAGGCTGGTTCCCCGTCGTTGCCCATTTCGTACAACATTTTTTGAGGAATCAACTCTAATATTTTGGCCCTTCTTTTTTCTATATAAATCTGGATCTCCTCTTGTAAAAGTTTATTCCCTTTGTCTTTGTCAAATACTTTGAGAAAGAATTCACTGGCCTTGATAATTTTTTTATAAAACTGTTTTACAATGGCATCCTGCTGGATAGAATCCATCAGCTTGATGAGTTCAAAATCCGTCTCATCGAGGCCGGCACTAAATTCCGATGCATTTTTGGAAGAGATATTCTGGTGTAAAAAAGTTAGCCTTTTCTTGTCATCTAACTGAACCACAAATGATTCAAAAAGATATCCCAGATACTCATGCTCAAAAAGTGAATAAATAATTTGAAACGGTATAGCTGTTGAAACTTTCATGTTTAAAAAATAGAGACTCGCAAAATAGCAATATT
>LXQK01000121.1:10068-12818 GCA_001683905.1 Marivirga sp. ANT-B6 | reverse complement strand
AAACTTTCATGTTTAAAAAATAGAGACTCGCAAAATAGCAATATTATCAGTTATTGTATTCAATAATCTCATAAATAAATCGTCCCAAATTAAAATTTATAAACTTACCCTTGTTCCAGAGCGGGTAGCTATAACGGCAGGTCGATAGGATGCCAGAAAGGTAATGATGATCAGGCTAATGGAGGTATAAATGAAGTCGGAGAATTCCATCTTTACCGGATAGGCATCCAGTACTGAGGTTTGCATACCCATAGATACCAATCCGTACTTTTGCTGTAGCCAACAGATAATCAAGCCGGAAAAAAGTCCTATAAAAGACCCGGTAAAAGCAATAATTGCCCCCTCCGCCAGGAAGATAGACCTCACAATTTTATCGGTGGCCCCAAGTGCATACAGAATGGAGATATCTTTCTTCTTATCGATTGCGAGCATGGTGAGGGAAAAGAAGATGTTAAAAGAAGCCACCGCTAAGATAAAGGAAAAGGTGATGAAGACGAATAGCTTCTCGATCTTTATAGCCTTGAGAAGACCAGAGTGCTGTTCATCGCTATCAAGCACCTGGAAATCCGGCCCCAAATGTGCCTTTAAACGCTTTTTTACTTCGTTGATACTTCGGTCATCTGTTGATTTAATTTCCAGGGCGGTCCGCCTGTTTCCATAGTCCATCAACTCAGCCGCAAAAACAAGGGGCACAAAAATATAATTTTCATCATATTGCTTCTCAATAGCAAATACGGCGCCGGGCATAATGCTTTTTCTATTGTAGTATTCGCTTGGATTTAAATTGCCTGGTTTGATATTTTTGGGATAGAACACTTGTAAGGCATAGAAATCGTTTCCTGGTGAAATTGAAAGTGCGTATTGAATGCCTCTCCCAATCAAGGCATAATTCAACCCTTTTTCCTCTAATTTCAGGTCACCATAGACAATCTTTTGACCCATCTTCGTCTGATCAACAAAGTTTGCCCCAACACCTTTCACCTTTACCAGCATTTGCGCATCCTTGTACTTCAGCAGGGCATTGTCTTCTATCACTTCGGTAATCAGGTCTACCCCTTCCACAGCCTGGATTTTTGCAAGAAAAGCATCATCTACTTCAAAGGATTTTCCGTAGGTACTGCTCACCTTTAACTCTGAATCGAAGGTGCCATGCAGGCTTCGGATAAGCTCTTCCAACCCATTAAATACAGAAAGAACGATGACCAGTGCCATGGTGCCCACAGCAACGCCTACCATTGATATGATGGAGATAATGTTGATAAAATTCTTTTTCTTTTTAGAAAAAAAATATCGCCGGGCAATGAAAAGAGGGAGGTTCAAGGTTTTTTACTTCAGAAATCTTATTTATTGTCTTCGCCGTTGCGTGGCTCTTCATCCGGTGTCTCCTTCGGGATGTTTAAGCCACTAATCAATTTATCCATTTTCGAAGCATATTCAGCTCCCTCATCGAGTAAAAATATCAATTCCGGAACGATTCTTACCTGCTTCCCTATCTTATTTCCTAATATTTTCCTGATTTCCTTTTTCTTCTCGTTGATCAAGCCCATCAATTCTTGCTTGTCTTTCACCAGCATAAAACTCAACGAAGCTTTGGCTATACCCAAGTCTGGGCTCACCTGAACACCGGTGACTGTTATGAAGGCATTACCAAACATCCCTTTGATATCCTTTTGAAAAATATCTCCTAAATCCCTTTGAAGTAGGCGTGAAACTTTTTGTTGTCTTTTGCTCTCCGTCATATATGCGCAAATATTACATTTATTTGTATAACTTCTTAATATTCCTGTAATTTCGTAGCCTTACATAGGGGTTTATTTTATCTATATTAACAACCACAAGTGCTTAGCTTTTTTAAAATCAACGACCCTTACCGACTCATCAGTATATTCCTGATGCTTCTTATATTCCGGATGCCTGCATTTCTTGGTGATGTTCCGCTACTGGTACCTGAGTTAAACTGGATGCTGATCGGCGAAAAGCTATCCTCTGGCTCTTTAATGTATGTAGACCTCATGGATAATATTTCGCCATTAGCGGCATTAGTCTATTGGGTTCTCGATACTTCTTTCGGCAGATCGCCGCTGGCATACCACATTGTTTCATTGCTCCTGGTCATGGCGCAGGCCATTATGTTCAATATGCTTCTGATGAACAATAAAGCTTACCATGACAGCACTTATATCCCAGCGCTCATTTACGCGCTGTTGATGAACAGTTTTTTTGATTTCTATACCTTGTCGCCTGTTCTGATGAGTATCACCTTTTTGCTGCCCGCCATCAACCATGTCTTCAGGCATATGGATAGCAAGTTTCAAAACTTAAGTTTACTCCCCGCTGGCTTATACTTAGGCATGGCATCTTTATTTTACCTGCCATGCTTTGTATTTATATTACCTGTTTTGCTGGCTTTTGTTTTATTTACCGGTACCAGGCTTCAAAATTACATCTTATTTCTGTATGGTTTCTTCGCTCCATACCTCTTGGTCTGCTTATATTTCTTTTGGTTCGACGGACTCCACGAATTTATTCAGCATGCCCTTTATGCGACGCTATTTTTAGCAGGAAAAAATTTCATGCAATTCCAGGATTTTCTTTTAATTAGCGCTATTCCCGTATTATTTGTCCTCTTTTCTTTTTTTAAGATATTCGAAGCGAGCAGATACACCAGCTATCAAATCCGCTACCAGCAGGTGATGTTTTTTCTTTTTGTAGCAGCAGCTTTCACCTGGTTTTTCAGCAATCGGCGGGCT
>LXQK01000121.1:0-9920 GCA_001683905.1 Marivirga sp. ANT-B6 | reverse complement strand
TTTCTGTTGATCAAGAGAAAAATATTTGCGGAAGGACTATTCCTCCTGCTATTCCTCTTTCAGCTGACGATTACTTACGGGACGATATATAAAATATCTTTCCCTGATCAATACGTTAGTTATGAAAAACTGATCGTCAAAGAAACTGCCTGGGATAAAGTTGTAAAGGGAAAAAAGATATTGTTTCTTGGCGACAATATCAGCGTATATAAGGATGCTAAACTTGCTACTCCTTTTTTAAACTGGCGCATCGCAAGGGAATATTTCCTGGAGCCTTCGTATTATGACAATATCACGACAATTTTCGCTCGACTGGAAGACGACCTGCCGGAAGTAATCATTGACAACGAGGGCGTTTATGAAGATGTTTTTTCGATGATGCCTGTTCTGGAACGTAGATATGCCAAGGGAGAACAACCCGGCACTTACCTGCTACAAAAAATGCCTTAGCAGCTAATTTTATCAACGCGGCGGGCATGTCTTCCCCCTTCAAATGCTGTTGAAAGAAAGATTTGCACGCACTTTTCTGCCAGCGCGTACGATATGAACCTCGCAGGAAGGCAAATTACATTGGCATCATTATGCTGTCTTGCCAGCGAAGCCAGCTCCTCCAGCCAGCACAAGGCAGCCCGCACCTGAGGGTTTTTATTGGCTGACATGGCTACGCCATTGCCACTGCCACATATCAGCACACCAAAGTCTGCCTTTTTTTCCGCCACAATAGCCGTGAGTTTATGTGCGAAGTCTGGATAATCTACGGATTCTTCAGAGTAGGTGCCAACATCCTGCACTTCGTGGCCATCGTTTACTAACTTGTCGATTAAATTGTACTTGTATTCAAATCCGGCATGATCGCCTCCTATTACAACTTTTGCCATTTTCTTAATTTTTTATCGACCAGTACGAATTAATTCAACTTCTTTATAGCCTTCAATTTTTCTCTCAAGATAACCTTTGAAATAAAAATACTGACTTCATAAAGGAATAGCAACGGAATTGATATTAATATTTGACTGATTACCTCTGGCGGTGTGATGATAGCGGAAAGTACCAATATGACGACGATAGCATGCTTTCTGTAGGTTCTCATCAGCTGAGGCGTTACAATACCGGCTTTCGAGAGGAAGTATACCACGATCGGAAGCTGAAACATGATACCGCATGCCAGAACCAACATCGATAAAGTGGATAAATAGGAGGATATATCAAACTCGTTTTTGATACTAGGATCTACCTGATAGTTAGACAAGAAGTTGATAGAAAGAGGAGAGACAATAAAATAACCAAAACAGATACCGGAAAGAAAGAGCAGCGAAACAAAAAAGGTGGCGCCCCTGGTGAGGCTTCTTTCTTTTGAATGCAATGCCGGGCTTACAAATCGCCAAATCTCCCAAAACGTGTATGGAAATGCGCAGATAAGACCTATTACAAATGCTGAGGTGATGTGCATAGTAAATTGACCTGACATTTCGCGGCTTTGGATGGTGAAAGGAAGCTCGTTTATGCATAACACGGAAGAATCAACAAGTTCCCCTAGTGCACAAAGTTGCCTATATGTCCAGAACTCAGGTCGCGAGGGGCCCAGGATAAGCTCGTGCCACACCAGTTCTTTCGCAAAAAATGCCGCAATGGCAAAAACAAAGATTGAGGCCACGGCCCGAATAATATGCCATCTTAATTCCTCAAGATGGTCCAGAAAGGACATTTCGTTTTCTTTTGACACTTTAGCTATTTATATAACGGAAAATTTCCCACCCATTGATTTATTTCTTTTTTCAACCCAAGCAAGTGCGCTTCGTCCTCATTGTTCTCCAAAGCCTGATCAATATAAGCGACAATCTGCTCCATATCTTTCTCCTTCATGTGCCTGGTAGTCACTGCAGCTGTACCTACCCGCATGCCAGAGGTGACAAAAGGAGACTTATCATCGAAAGGAACCATGTTTTTATTGATGGTAATATCAGCCTTGATCAGTGTATTCTCCGCTGTCTTACCTGAAAGATTCTTTGATCTTAAATCAATCAGCATCATATGATTATCGGTTCCATCCGAAATAATTTTGTATCCTTTTTGCGTAAACGCTGCTGCCATGACTTTAGCATTCTTCTGCACCTGAAGAATATATTCCATGTATTCATCAGACAAAGCCTCCTGAAATGCAATCGCTTTAGCGGCAATAATATGCTCCAACGGCCCCCCTTGTGTACCGGGGAAAACACCCGAATCGAGGAGCGATGACATCATGCGTATTTCACCTTTGGGCGATTTGAGTCCCATAGGGTTTTCAAAGTCTTCACCCATCATGATCAGACCTCCTCTTGGGCCACGCAATGTCTTATGCGTGGTGGTTGTTACAATATGGCAATGCTCCAACGGATCATTCAAAAGGCCCCGCGCGATGAGTCCTGATGGATGAGAGATATCTGCCAGAAGTAAAGCACCCACCTCGTCGGCTATTTCACGCAATCTGGCATAATTCCAGTCGCGACTGTAGGCTGAAGCACCACAAATGATTAATTTCGGCTTTTCCTTACCTGCCGTATCGTTTACTTTATTCCAGTCGATCAGCCCACTTTCTTTTTCAACACCATAAAATGATGGCTGATATAATTTGCCAGAGAAGTTTACACTAGACCCATGGGTAAGGTGACCACCATGAGAAAGATCAAATCCCAAAATTTTATCTCCGGCGTTTAGCAGGGCCAGCATTACCGCTGCGTTCGCTTGTGCGCCAGAGTGCGGCTGCACATTTGCCCAGGTGGCGCCGAAGAGTTCTTTCACCCTATCAATAGCCAACTGCTCAATTTCATCAACCACTTCACACCCTCCATAATAACGCTTTCCGGGCAGCCCTTCTGCATATTTGTTGGTCAACACACTTCCTGCGGCCTCCATCACCTGTTTAGAAGCAAAGTTCTCTGATGCTATTAATTCAATGCCCGATTCTTGCCGGTGCTTTTCCTTTTCAATCAGATCAAAAATTTGCGCGTCTCTTTGCATCGTCGTTTAAATGATTTTTGCCTAAAATTAATGTAAGCAATAGACATTAACAATTAAATAATCCTGAGATCGGAAATTTATGACCGGCAATACCAAAATAGGGGCACCTTTTAATTGGCAAAACCCTTAAGGCTACATTGGGCCTATTTACGCAGTGGTGGCAGGCAATGGTTTTTAGAATACATTAAAATGAGGTTTAAACTTACAACAAGCGCCATGAATGTTGTAGTTACAGAGTTATTGGGGTATCTTTATGGCTATCAATCAATCCTTTAAACCCGGATCCTATGAAAATTTTGGTGCCTACAGATTTTACCAGCTTCGCCGGTTTTGGCGTTAATGTGGCTATCACATTAGCCAAAGCACTCCAGGCTGAGATTATACTTTTAAATTTACTAGAGCCACCTCAAGGCACTACTTTTGCAGTAACAGGCGACGTCACAAAAATGCATTCTAGTGAAGAAGACAGATACGTCGCTGAACTTTATAGGGTAAACAAAGCCAAATTACATGCTATTGCAGAAGCGCATAGCACCGATGGAGTGAAGATCACGCCGGTGATAAAAATGGAAAACCTCCAGGAGGGCATGGAAAATTTTATGAAAGAAACGCCTGTAGATCTAGTGGTGATGGGTACTAGCGGCGAGAGTACTTTCACGGAATATTTCGTGGGAAATCATACCGAAAGGGTGATCCGAATATCCCATGTACCTGTATTGACGGTAAAAAATGATCATCCAAATTTAAATATAAAAAATATTGTCCTGGCTTCTGATTTAGATGAGGCTTCGGATAGAGGTGTGAAGCAGATCAACAAGTTAGCGGTTGCATTGGGTGCTAAAATCCACCTTTTACATGTGTCGACGTCTAAAAACGATTCAGAAAAAGAGACCCTGGATAAACTTACCCATTTTGCCAAGACACACGGTTTGAAAGATTATGCTGTGCGGGCAGCCTATAACGATTCCACGACAGATGGCATTAAAGAATTTGCACAATCGTCTCAGGCTGACCTGATCGCTGTGATGACACACGCCCGGTCAGGCCTTGCCAATATTGTCATTGGAAGTGTTTCTGAATCGATGGTGAAAAAGGCACAACTTCCTGTGCTTACTGTAAACCTGGAAGATTAAGCAAAAGTATATGCTTTAGGTTTGTGTGCTAAAGAGAAGATAGAAATTGCTTTAAAAAGTGATTTTTATCTATCTTTGGGCTGCTATCGTTAAGCTAGTGCGGGAAAATTCTGTCCCATTCGTCTTTATCGGTAGCCTTTTTACCCACATACATGAATAAAAACCTATGAAAGCCGCAGCAGCAGAAGATGTAAAAGAAAATTTATTTAAAAAAGTCATTTCTCATGCCAAAGAATATGGCTTTGTGTATCCTTCCAGTGAAATTTATGATGGACTACAGGCGGTATATGATTTTGGCCCATATGGGGTTGAGCTAAAAAATAATCTGAAAGCAATCTGGTGGCAGTCAATGACACGACTGCATGAAAATATCGTAGGTATTGATTCTGCTATTTTTATGCATCCCCTTACCTGGAAAGCGTCCGGCCATATCGATAGCTTTAACGATCCGATGATCGATAACAAAGACTCCAAAAAACGATATCGTGCAGACGTCCTCCTGGAAGATCATGCGCAGGCACTGGAAAATAGTGGTAAAGTATCCGAGGCAAATGCGCTACTGAAAACCATGGGTAAGCTTTTAGAAAATGAAGACCTTGCAGGATTGCACCAGTTGATCGTCGATGAAAAAATTAAATGCCCTATCTCCGGTACCTCTAACTGGACCGAAGTACGTCAATTTAACCTCATGTTTTCAACCCAGGTGGGTTCGGTCGCCGAAGACACCAATACCATCTACCTACGGCCTGAAACAGCACAGGGAATCTTTGTAAATTTTTTAAATGTACAAAAGACTGCCCGGATGAAAGTTCCTTTTGGCATTGCCCAAATTGGCAAAGCCTTCCGGAATGAAATTGTGGCAAGACAGTTTATCTTTCGTATGCGGGAGTTTGAGCAAATGGAAATGCAGTTTTTCATCCGCCCAGGCGAAGAAATGAAGTGGTTTGAATACTGGAAAGAAAGTCGCCTGAAATGGCACCAGGTATTGGGTATTCCTGCTGAAGATCTGCGCATCCACGCTCATGAGAAACTGGCCCACTATGCCAATGCCGCAGTTGACATTGAATATGC
The DNA here is from genome assembly GCA_001683905.1 of Marivirga sp. ANT-B6. Lineage (GTDB taxonomy): Bacteria > Bacteroidota > Bacteroidia > Cytophagales > Cyclobacteriaceae > ANT-B6. Next base: position 4,716 of record LXQK01000121.1, on the reverse strand, counting down.
TTTTCCTTTCGGCAATAAAGAAGTAGAGGGTATTCACAGCCGCACCGATTTTGATTTGAAAAGCCACCAGGAGCTATCCAGGAAGAAGCTGCAATATTTTGACCCGGAAATCAACCAGAATTATGTACCCTATGTGGTAGAAACCTCCGTGGGTGCCGACAGGCTTTTCCTGATGACCTTGTGCAACGCGCTTACAGAAGAAATGTCAGGAGAAGGAGAAAATGCCAAGATGCGTACTTACCTGAAATTACATCCTGCGCTTGCGCCTGTAAAAGCAGCCATATTTCCTTTGGTAAAAAAAGATGGTCTGCCAGAAAAAGCCCGGACCATTTTCGACGCCTTGAAATTCGATTTCAACCTGATCTATGAGGACACACAGTCGATTGGTAAACGGTATACCCGCCAGGACCTGATTGGGACGCCATTCTGTATTGCTGTAGACCACCAGACTCTGGAAGATGATACGGTAACAATTCGTCATAGAGATACCACAGCCCAGGAAAGAATTCCGATAGATGCGCTGAAGGCAAGGATACTTGCAGAAGTTTCGCTATCTAATATTTTCAGTAAGTTATAAAAAGAGTGGCCAAGACCCTGGGATGATGCTTGACTTACAGATTTTAAAGCAAATACATGGGTTTTTTTCGAGTACTTTTCTACTGGTCGTTCTTGTGGTCATTTCTTATATCGGATATTTCTATATCCGATATAAATATTTTAATTTGAAAGTGGTCCTTCCAAGCATCCCAATAGGTGTGGTCAACAAGATTTTAAGGGAACATTTTGGCTATTATAACCAACTTACCGAAAGTGCGAGAGCCCGGTTCATATCAAGGGTCCTACACTTTATTGCCTCCAAACAATTTATTCCACGGCAGCTGGACGAGGTGACGCCCGACATGAAGGTATTGATTGCTGCTTCCTTTGTGCAGCTAACCTTTGGGTTTCCGCAAATCAACCTGATGCATTTTCGCAGGATTCTGGTTTATCCTGATAGCTACTATTCCACCATCAGCCGGCGGCATCACAAGGGGGAAGTAAATCCACAACATCGGCTCATCGTGATCTCCTGGAAGAATTTTACTGATGGGTATCTCAATAAAACCGACAGTATTAACCTGGGCCTCCACGAAATGGCTCACGCATTGCAGCTTGAAAATAAGATCCGCAATAAGGAGTACAATTTTCTTGATACTGCCATGCTCAGGAAGTGGGATGTGCTGGTGGCCAGGGAAATTTCAAAGCTACAGCAAGGGGAGAGCAGCTTTTTCAGGAGGTATGCCGGGACCGATGAAGGAGAATTTTTTTCCGTTGCTGTAGAAAATTTCTTTGAAAGACCCGGTGAATTCAAGCAGAAGCTACCTGATGTATATGCAGTGCTGGTGAAGTTGTTGAAACAAGACCCTTTAGAACTATTTCAAATGGCGGTATAAACCTGCCTGTAAACAAGAAGATATGGAAAAGATGCAATGGGATAGATTACTTTCTTATCATATCAGCGGCAAGAAAAATTTGATTCAGGGAAGTAGTGCCGTAAGAAGTGCTTTCGAACGAGATTACGACAGGATCATCTTCTCTTATCCATTTCGCCGGTTGCAAGATAAAACGCAGGTTTTCCCTATGCCGGAGCACGACTTTGTACATAGCCGGCTCACCCACAGCCTTGAGGTTTCCAGCGTTGGCCGTACTTTGGGAAAAAAGGTGGGAGAGAAGATTGTGGAAAAATATCCCCACCTTGCTTCAAATGGCATTAGCCAGTTTGACTTTGGCGCCATTGTCGCGGCAGCATCCCTCACCCATGATATCGGTAACCCCCCTTTTGGTCATGCAGGAGAAGATGCCATTTCCGATTTCTTTTTAAATAATCCTGCAGGCCAGTTTTTTAAAGATAAAATCAGCCGCTACGAATGGGCTGATATCACCAGCTTTGAGGGAAATGCACAAGGGTTTCGTATTTTAAATAAACAGCATAACCAGGGTCTGCAGATTACCTATGCAACGCTGATGGCCTTTAGCAAGTATCCGCGCGAGTCATTGATCACCTATCCTGCCGATGGGCAGAGAAGCCTCAAGAAATATGGATTCTTTCAAAGCGAAAAGCATATTTTTGAAACAATAGCAACACAAACGGGCCTGCTACGGAAGCACGACGATCAAATGATTTGGGCACGGCATCCGCTTGCTTTTTTGGTAGAGGCTGCTGATGATATTTGCTATAATATCATCGATCTGGAAGATGGATGTCGCCTTGGCCTTGTTTCCTTTGAGGAGGCCAAACCTTTGCTGACAGCGATCTTGCAGGAGCAATTTAATGCCGAAAAGTTTGACCAGATGTATGGTAGGGATGAAAAGCTTGGCCTGCTACGCGCACTGGCAATCGGAAAGCTGATAGAACAAGCGACCGAGATCTTTCTGGAAAATGAAGAAAAGATCCTTGCGGGAACTTTTGATACAGCGCTGACAGACCTCATTACCGCCAAACCAGTGTTGGATAAAATCAATAAACTGTCTATTGAAAAAATTTACCGCGCTACGGTGGTCATGGAAACAGAAGTTGCCGCCTTTGAAGTATTGGCAGGGCTTTTGGAAGCTTTTATTGGTGCATCATATGCCTATTGCTTTGATAAAGCGAACTTTTCTAAGAAGAAACAGGGCGTACTCAGGTTGCTACCAGAAGAATATCAATTCCTTTTTCAGCCAGGGCAATCGCCAACAGTCTACCAAATCATCATGAACTCGGTAGACTATGTTGCCTCTATGACCGACAGCTATGCCATCTTGCTATACCGCAAAATTAAAGGAATTTCGCTACCAGGGAAGTAGTTGGATATAAGTTTGATACATCCTAAACTGTCTCGAAGCATTAGCAAAAACATTTTTATCAATCTATGGAGACAATACTTTTCCTACCTGTCCGGGATGAAGATTTGAAAATCTTTCGCCAGTTTATTATGGCGGTTTATGATGCGATCCCGGTGGCAACTATATGTCGTAGGCCAAAATAAAACATAATTTCCAAAGATTCAAAGATGTTCCCAGTACGGCAAATATCCTCGTATTTGAAAAAGGGGGCATAGCAATTGGTTATGCCATTTCAATTAACTTTTGGCGTAACGCGTATGGAGGAAATGTCCTAAATATCGACGACTTATATGCGTTCCCTTTGTACAACAGGGCTAAAACTATTGGCCCACCATAAATACCGCGTTTCCGAATAGCAACTTTCCATTATGCCAGAAGGCTCGAAACAATGGATTGTCGACCATATAAACGATATTACCTGCCCCTTTTTCCTCTACGCCAAACACCATCGAGTTGGCAAGCTTCTCTTTGGCTTTGTACCCCCCAAAACCACTAACAAGATCTGACTTATCTTTGATAATGCCTACGTTCCAGCCGTCTTTCAGGTAAGCATAGTGGGTGGCGTTATTCTTTAGGCTATAGTAATAGTTGGGGTAGCCAAACGCCAGCGGATGGGTGTTGTCGATCTGCAACTTCACAATACCTCCTGAAATTATATCACTTATCCCCTCTCTTTCCCGATTTTTATATTTTTTAAGTCGATCACTCAACTCTTCCTTTTTCGCATCAGCCTCCTTTTTCTCTTCGTCATTAAGGTATTTTGAAAGACTAAATCCCTCGGCATCAGCAAAAGAAGCTATGGCACTTTCCAGCAAGATCATTTTGCCACCATCTTCTACCCAAGCGCCCAATTGCTTTACCAGAGCCTCATCAAGTATATTATAACTTCCGCCAGGAAATACCAGCACATCATAATCATTGATGTTTACCGACTTAAAATAGCCTGTCTCCAGCACGGTGACCGGGTACTGAATTTGCTGCTCAAAGAAGTGCCATGCCTCACCAAAAGCCAGCGATGAGACCCCCTCGCCAGCCATCAAACCGATCCGTGGTGCTTTGATGAAGCGAACACCACCTGATCCGAAGTCCTTTCCTTTTGTTACCATGCCTGAGGTCACTGGCACAACCTGTCGCTGCATCTCATTGGCTGAGCTAGCGACCAGCCGGTCGAATTCGTCGCCTAAACCTTCATTTCCCGTTCGGGTAATGATCAGACTTCCAACACCGAAAGTTTTTCCTTGTATTTCAAAGGCTTCCTCTGCATACCGTACTTTTATGCCATTTTTTAACAAGTGGCTAAGCCACTTCACGTCCTGCAGGCTTTTCCATGGCGCTACGTAGGCATAGGGCTTACCGATAACATTGATGGGTGCAAAGACAACTGGTTCTTTTGGCTCTTTTACTGCAATACGCTCCGAAGTGGCGTACGTTTCCAGGTCATACATATAGGGTATAGACCATGCAGTGATGTCGTAGGTAATGGAATCCGAGAGTTTTGATTTTGGCTCAAAAAGAACCGTCACCATGTTAGACCGAGGCTGGTAAGCGCTGATGACAAGGTCTTCTGTGGTGGGAGCAAAGGAGTTTTCTTTTCCCTGTCCATAGTTAAACCCTTTTAACGATCGGGTACTTGCAGCCTGGCCGTACCTTATACCATTTTTATCTAGCAACTGCTTCAAAGCGCTGATTTTTGCCGGATCATTTTTCGCTGATACTACGTAGCTTTTGTATTTTGCTGCCGGACTATTGTTGGCGTTGTTAAAAAACCGGGCAAACTCACTGACTACGCGATCGGCATTTTTTGAAGTTACTTCTATGGTGGATATACCACTTGTATAATGATGTAGTATCGCG
>LXQK01000120.1:6498-12661 GCA_001683905.1 Marivirga sp. ANT-B6 | reverse complement strand
CTCACACAACCGTGCGTAAAGATCTCCCTTTACACGGCTGTTATTATTCAACCAGCGGCAGTACGCCGTAGCGCCAATGCGCAAATAGATTTGGATCTCTTTTGGAAATCTCAGCCATCCATTTTATTGCTTTGACCTTTCGGTTTCGCAGCCTTTTGTATTTCCGAGTAGCCCACTTTACCAGTAGCTTATTCATATGGCGTAACACTTTGTAGAGTTCCGATTTGTAGAAGGCTCCATAGTAATTAATCCAACCTCTCAACATTGGATAGGAATAGTCGATAAAAAGATGGGCAAATTCTCCGTCAATAGGTACGCAAAAGGACTCTTTGGAAACCGTGTTTCGATTGTTAAAATAATTGGTATTAAAAGCGAACTCTCTAACCAAATTCAAATTCAGTTTAAACCGTCAATTTTGTTCATAATAAACTTTCTGGGTGTCCCTATCTTCCTTTATTTCCTATTAACCGCGTTGACATTTGGTTTTTATGGACCTTTAATTATTGGACTTGTAGTTCTATCTAATTCTCTCAATTTCTACCTTGAATTCAAGAAATCTAAAACAGAATTGAAGGAGTTCATGGATAGATTAAAATAGCCCTATAATTGAGTGGATGGCCGTAGGTTATAGACCTACGGCGCACCCCACCCAGCCTAGGATTCTCGTACTCGGCTGTTCGTTGGGCATTCCATATTTACTCTTTACACCAGTTATAGAAGCTATATGATTAGTCTCACTAAACCAGCTTTACTTGATTCTGAAATAGTTTCCTATTTTTGAAAGGAAATGAGAAGGTTTTTATAAAATTCCAAGAGTACCTGAAGCTCTTTGACAGCATCAACATTAGCATAATCACTTAACGAAGTCTAAGCTTTATCAGCAAGCTCCTGGCTTTCGGCCAAGGTTGGATAGTCGATATAGCCTTCAGCACCAGGTGTGTAATAGGTTGCCTTATCTGCCTGATGCAGCGGACCATTTACTTTAAAACGCTGAACAAGGTCCGGGTTACCAATATAAAGGCTAGCATACGATACCATATCTGCCAGTCCCTCTTTCAGAAATCTATTTCCTTTTTCTTGTGTAAATCCACCATTGATCATCAGATTACCTTTGTATAGTGGTCGGTATCGTTTTGCAATATTCGGCTCAGCACCGGCCACCTCACTGACATCCGTAAATGGTTCTGACAAATGCAGATAGGCCAGCGGGTAGTCGTTTAGCTTTTTAACAATATAATCGAATGTTGGCAGCGTATCGTCATTTACCGTCATCCCAAAAATACCATGTAAGGATGGATTAAGCCTGACGCCCACTCTTTCTATAGGCATCACTGTCTTGATGGCCTCTAAAATATCAAATAAAATACGTGCTCTTTTTTCTACTGAGTCGCCATAAGCATCTTCACGTACATTGGAGGTGCTTGCAATGAACTGGTGTAGAAGGTATCCATTGGAAGAGTGAATTTCCACACCGTCAAAACCAGCGTCCCAGGCATTTTTGGCACCTTGCTTAAAATCATTGATGATTCCCTTTATCTCATCCAACGCCATAGCTTTGGGTACCACAGTTTCTTTAAATCCTTCCGGGGTATAGGACTTTTCATTAGGATTGAGCGCTGATGGCGCAACAGGCAATTCACCATTGTGAAAATCCGGATGAGAAATTCTGCCTACATGCCAAAGCTGCAAAAATATTTTTCCTCCCGCTGTGTGAACGGCCTTGGTAACATCTTTCCAGGCTTCTACCTGCTTATCTGAATAAATTCCTGGCGTATTGATATAGCCCACTCCCTGAGGAGAGATTTGCGAACCTTCCGTGATAATTAAACCTGCGCCTGCTCTTTGTGCATAATAGGTAGCATGTATGCCTGTGACAACATTGTCGGCATTATCAGCACGACTCCTGGTCATTGGAGCCATAATTACCCTGTTTTTTAATGTAATGTCTTGTAAGTCGATTGGCATTAACAAAGCTTGTGTCTTCATATTCATTTTATCTTTCATTATATGTATATACATTAAAATTTACTAAAAGGTTGTTGAAACTTCGATAGTAATAGGTTCGATCACTAAACGAATAGTTATTTTGAATACTTTATGCTTCCTTTTTTGGTTTAATGTTTATAAAGGGTGCAATAAGGTATTATTTTTGTTAAACTGCTATCATGAAAAAAAATGTTTTGTATCAGCCATACCTGGTTAAATTCTTTGTATGCCTGGTGATAACTCAAGGTTGTAAAACGGCCAACATCAAAGGACCTGAAGAAAACTATCTGGAGAAAGTCGTAAAGGTGCATCAGTCAACCATTAATATCCCTATACAAGTCCCGATGGCGCAACTGGAAAATAAAATCAATGGAGCGATAAACGGGTTGCTCTATGAGGATTCGAGCATGAAAGACAACGGCAATGATAACCTGATGATCAAGGTCTGGAAACGAAGTGACATTTCCATTCAGGCTGAAGGTGAGCTTTTCAAGATTAATGTTCCTTTAAAGGTTTGGGCTCGCGCAGCGCTAGACTTGAGCGAATATGGGCTAAATATCGGCGATACCAAAGAAACTAATTTTGAGCTTAATCTGAATTTTATAACGAAGATTGGGGTAGGTGAGGATTGGCAGGTGGTATCACAGACGTCTGGTAATGGGTTTGAATGGATAAAGAAACCAAAGATAAAGATCGGGTTCTTCGAAATTTCTGTGGCTTCTTTTTTAGGCGACGTCATTGATCACCAACAGGAGGAAGTCTCGAATATGCTTGACCAGCAAATCAGCCGTGAACTTGATATCAAAAAACACGTGCAAAAAGCCTGGAACCAGATGCAGGACCCCATGCTGGTGTCTAAGGAACATGACGCCTGGATGAAAATAACACCTCAGGATGTGAAGTTGACGGGGCTATATGGTCAGGGAGGGGTTGTCAAAGCTAATATAGGTATTACAGGCACTACAGCGACCCATGTCGGTGGCAGGCCCGCAAAAGCTGCTTATGAACCACTAGCACAGTTACAGGTGTCGGATCAAGTGAACAACGACTTTACCATCGGCTTAATAGGCGAAATAACCCACGAACGGGCAAAACAGCTATTGGCGGAAAATTTTGTAAACAAGACGCTAACCTTCAATAATGAGAAAAAGGAGGTGACCATTACGTCGATTGATTTGTATGGGAGTGGAGAAAACATCGTTATACAGGCAGGTTTAAAAGGCGATATCGATGGAGTCATCTACCTTTCCGGGCAGCCATATTATAATGAAGAAGATCAAACGCTAAGCATTGGCAATTTAGATTACGACCTGAATACAAAAAACCGGCTGGCGAAAACAGCAAGCTGGTTTGCGAAAAGCAGATTTTTGAAGCAAATGGAAGATGCCTTTAAATTGCCATTGGGAAAGGAAATAGAGGAAGCAAAAAATATGATTCGCAACAATTTTGACCACCAGAAAATCGGTGAAGGGATTTTTTTAGACGGAAAACTGCGAGATTTTAGTCCGTCCGAAGTCTATATCACACCTCAATCCATTGTTGCAGTTATCCTGGCTACCGGACAGGCAGAAATTAACATCAGTGAATTGAAATAATTGCTTTAGAGCGGTAAACAACGCCTGCAGCATTAACCACTATCGGGAGGTTGAAACAGGATTAGTTCCTGTTTCGACCTCCCGCACCACCCTGCGTACCGTTCGGTACAGGGCGGTACCTTACTATACAACATTCACCCTTCGGTACAATCCGATGGTGGCAACTACAGACCCCATAACGGACCTACACAGTCGAGTTATTTGCGATCAAGGGGCACTAAAAAAACACCAGCTAAAGAACTCTCTTTAACTGGTGTTTTTACGTCCTACAGCCATTTAACCTGCAGTCGTTATGATCTGCGTGTTAACCGATATTACCTGCAATCAAGTCCAGCAATACTTTTGCACCTTCCTGCAAATAAGTGTCTTTATTCACCTTCTTTTCGGGCACCGATGTACCTTCCGTACCAATGGTGCCAGACAACTTGGCCCTGGCGGCTCTTAACTTCTCAGCCTCCTCACGCTCCTGTATCCGGGTGCTTTCTTTAAGTGAAACTTCCGTTTCATTCCGTAGCTTGATGAATTCTTTGTTATCATTAATCAAATCAACCAAAGCAGGGTCCGTTCTAAGTCTTTCTTTGTGTTTTCTCTCCAGCTCAGAGATCTCTTGATCGCTAACCTGTCCTATGACATTAAATTTCGTAGGCTTAATCTGGTCCCAGGGTAAGGCGCTTTTCTGTGCGCTTTCACCAAATTCCTCTGCACTAAAGGCCGAGGGAAACTCTACATCGGGCGTTACACCTCTATGCTGTGTACTGCTACCATTAATTCTATAGAACTTGGCTATTGTCATCTTCAATTGTCCCGGCTTATATATCTCACCATCGCCAACCTGAACTCCTCCATTCTTTTTGGAAGATGCAATGGATTTATTATTTGTTCTCTTTTCGTCAGGGAGAAAGCGATCCAAATCTATCAAATTCTGTACTGTACCTTTTCCAAAAGTTTGTTCGCCGATGATAATGCCTCTCTTGTAATCCTGAATAGCACCAGCAAAAATCTCTGAAGCCGATGCACTAAACCTATTGGTCAGTACTGCCAAAGGACCATCATAAACTACCTCAGGATCCTCGTCTTTGCCCACATCGATAGAACCATTTGTATTTTTCACCTGCACAACCGGACCTCCTGGAATGAACAGACCGGTAAGGTCGATGGCCTCAGTTAAAGAGCCTCCACCATTAAACCTCAAATCCAATATAATACCGTCCACATTTTCTTTCTTCAGTGCAAGTACGAGTTTTTTTACGTCCCGGGTTGTGCTGTTATAATTTTCATCGCCACGCTGAGCAGCATCAAAATCCATATAAAACGTTGGCAAGGTAATCACGCCCAACCTATAAGCCTTATCATTATGCTCCATCTCCAGCACCTCACTTTTTGCTGCAGCGTCTGCCAGGTTGATCTTGTCACGAACCATCTCCACTTCAATAGGCATGGCGTTTGCACCACCCTCTGACTCCAGCACAGAAAGCCTTACGACGGTTCCTTTGGCTCCACGAATTAACTTCACCACATCAGGTAGCCGCCATCCTATTACATCCACCATTTCACCTTCTTTGCCCTGGGCCACACCAATGATCCTATCATCTTTTTTTAAAACACCGCTCTTGAAGGCAGGACCCCCAGCGATGATCTCTGAAATCCGGGTATAATCATTGTCAGAACCAAGTTGAGCACCAATTCCTTCCAGTGACCTACTCATATCGATTTTAAAATTTTCAGAGGCTACTTGCGAAAAATACGTCGTGTGAGGATCTACAGCCGTCACAAAAGAATTCATAAAAAGTTGAAAAACCTCTTCACTGGTATATTGGTCAATAGACTTTTCCAAATTCTTGTACCGGTCCTTTAATGTCTTTACCGTTTCCTCCCAACTTTTTCCACTTACCTTAAGGTTCAGCGCCTGGTTCTTAATCAGTAAGCGCCACTGCTCATTAAGCTCTTTTTTATTGGCAGGCCAGGCTTCATTTGTGCGATCAGTGTCATAAGTCTCGTCCCTGGTATAGTCAAATTCCTTTTCCAGAAGCTTGGAAACATACTTATTCCGCTCCTTAAAATTTCTTTTGAATACATTATATATATGAAAGGCCGGAACGAGGTTGCCTCTCTTTAGATCTTCGTCTAGTTCGTTCCTGTATTTTTCAAATTCCTTAATCTCCGACGCAAGAAAATATACTTTATTGTTATCTAAAGATTCGAGATAGCTATCAAAGATAACCGAGGATAACGAATCATTCAACGGAACTTTCCGATAATGAAACTGCGACAGAATTTCCGATACCAATACCTGGACTTTTGCCTGCGACTGGTTGGGCATCACAATACCTGTCGTATCTTTTGCAAACCCATTGTCCTCAACAAGTACGGTTGTCAACTCTTCTGTGAAGTTATATTTAGCCTCGGGCTCACAAGCCACCAGATGGCTAAGAATGATTAGAGGCAGCAGAGACAGAAACATTTTTTTTATCATGATCAAACTTTTTTCAATTATCAAGCCAAAAATATAAGGAGGCATATTTTTTATTCTAAATGGATTACCAGCGTTAAAGCTATGGGTAGCCAACATATCAGTTTAATTA